>NZ_JBEZEX010000015.1:0-177050 GCF_040649115.1 Micromonospora sp. NPDC049049
GACCCCAACCAGGCCGCCTACCAGATCAGCGTCGAACACCTCGCCGACTGGATCGCCACCCGCGGCTACGCCACCAGCTGACCCACACCACAAGAGCGAAGGGCCGGACCCCACGAGGGTCCGGCCCTTCGTCGTCTTTCCACCATCTGCGGCACGTATTGACAATTGTCGACTTCGGCGTGAGGCTGGGAGCAGTGAGAGCGCTCTCTCGCACCCGGCCCAACCGGCCACCACCCAGTCTGGCCAGGCACAACTCCGATGCCTTCGGCGGCGGCGCCGGAGCTGTCCCTGACCCGTCCCCCGACAGGAGTCACGATGGACAGGGCCGCACCCCTCTCCGGCATCCCCCGCCGACTGCGCCTCGCCACGGCGATCGGCGCCCTGCTGGTGCTACTCGGCACGTACCTGGTGTCCACCACCAACCGGGCCGACGCCGCCCCCGGCCAAGCCGGCGCTGACTTCGGCGCCAACGCCATCCGGGTCGCCGAGTTCCCCGCCGACTGCACCTACAGCCACCGGCTGCCGGACGACCCGATCGTCTTCCCCGGGCTGCCCGGGGCGTCGCACATGCACAGCTTCTTCGGCAGCACTGTGACGAATGCCAGGACCACCCTCCCCGACCTGGTCAGCTCGCCCACCACCTGCAACCCGCAGGTGGACGTCTCGTCGTACTGGGTGCCGACCCTGTACCGGGACAACGTCGCGGTGGAGCCGGCGATCGCCACGTTCTACTACCTGGGCGAGGGCGTACGCGCCGACGTCGTCGCGAACACCCAGCCGTTCCCGCAGGGGTTGCGGCTCGTCGCCGGCAACGCGAAGGCCACCGGGCCGAACGACAGCATCGCCCGCTGGTCCTGCCTGCACGCCGGGCACGTGCCGCCGTCGAAGGACTTCGTCAACTGCCCGTCGGGCACGATGCTGGAGTCGTACCTGGACTTCCCGCAGTGCTGGAACGGCCGTGACCTCGACTCGCTGGACCACAAGAGCCACCTGGCGTACCCGGTGAACCAGGCCTGCCCGAGCACCCACCCGGTGCACGTGCCGAAGTTGCGTCAGGTGCTGCGGTACCCGGTCACCGGCGATCCGTCGCGGTTCCGGCTGGCCTCCGGGCCGGGCTACACCATGCACGGCGACTTCTTCAACGCCTGGCCGGTCGCGGAGTTGGCCCGCCGGGTCCAGGACTGCATCCGTCCTGTCATCAAGTGCGGTCACGACGGCCGACCGATCTGAGCGACAGCTCCACACCACGTCGGCGGGTCCGGTCACCCGGGCCCGCCGCCCTGGTTGGGAAGGGAGATCGGATGCGCCAGCCCGCAGCCTCCACGGTGCTCATCGCCGTGCTGCTCGTCGCCGGCTGCGGCCCCGGGCCACGCGACGCGGTCAGCACCGCCACACCACCCGTGGCCGCGCCACCGGCGACGACCACGCCGACCCCCACGGGTACGGCGTTCAACCCGACCGACGTCGCCTGGCTGCAACTGACCGTGGCGATGACCGAACGCCTGCTGCCCGTCCTCGATCTGGTGCCGGGGCGGACCACCGACCCGGCCTGGCGGCAGACGGCCACCCAGGTGGCCACCACCCGACGCGCCGATCTGGAACGCGCCCGCCGGCTACTGGCCGACGCCGCCGCCCCGACCACGAATCCGCACGAGGGCCACGACATGCCGGGCATGGCCACCGCGCAGGAGATGGCCGCGCTGCGGGCGGCCAACGGGCAGCCGTTTCACCGCCTGCTCGCCGGGCACCTGCGGGCGCATCTCGCACAGTCGGTCCGGATCGCAACCGCAGAGCAGCAGAGCGGGGCCCAGCCGGCGACCATCGCGCTGGCGGCGGCCGTGGTTCGGTCCGGCACCGCCGACCTCGAACGGCTCGATCACCTCGACCCCGCGTAGCCGCGCGCTCAGTGGGCGGTCGGGCGGAGCCGACGCTGGCAGGCGGATAGCCGCACCGACGTCTTGGAGGAACAGCCGGCGCGGCTCAGGCGGCGTAGCGGGCGGCGAGGTCGACGACGCGCCGGGCGGCGGCCACCATCGCCCGGTCGGCGAAGCGGCCGTCGGGCAGCACCACGGTCCCCGAATCCCGCTGGTGCGCGTCCGCCACGGCGGCCAGCAGCTCCGCGGCGCGCGCCACCTCCCGATCGGCCGGGCGAAACGCGTCGACGATCACCGGGAGCTGGCGTGGGTGGATCGCCGCACGGCCGAGGAACCCGAGCCGTCGGCCCGCCGCGCAGGAGGCGGCCAGGCCGGCGAGGTCGACGACGTCGGCGTACACCGACATGGCCGGCGGGGCCAGACCGGCCGCGCGGGCCGCGACCACCACCCGGCCGCGCGCCCAGAGCAGCCCGTCGTCGTCGCTCACCCCCAGATCCGAGCGCAGGTCGGCCTCACCGAGCCCGATCGAGGCCACCGCGGGGTGGGCGGCGGCTATCGGGTACGCGGCCTCCAGCCCGGCCGCCGACTCGATCAGCGGGTGCAGGGGCACGTCGACCCGCTCGGCGAGGGCCGCCAGCGTCGCGGCCGACTCGACCTTCGGCAGCCGCAGCCCGGCCAACCCGGGCCGGCCGGCCACCGCCGCCAGGTCGGCATCGAGGTCCGGGCCGGTCAGCTCGTTGACCCGGACCTGCACGGACACCGGGTGCGCCTCGGTGAGGAACTCGGCGACGGCGTCCCGGGCGTACGCCTTGCGTCCGGCGACCACGGCGTCCTCCAGGTCGAGGATGACCGCGTCGGCACCGGAGGCGACCGCCTTGGCGAACCGGTCCGGGCGGTCGCCGGGTACGTAGAGCCAGCTCAACAGCATCAGAGCACCCCCCGCTCGCGCAGCGCGGCCAACTCCTCGGCGCTCAGGCCGAGCGCGCCGAAGACCGTGTCGGTGTCCTGGCCGTGCCGCCGGCCGGCGTGCCGGATCTCGCCGGGCGTCTCGGTCAGGCGGAACGGCACGTTCTGCATCCGCACCTCGCCCAGCTCCTCGTCCGGCACGGTGCGCACGGTGCCCAGCGCGGCGTACTGCGGGTCGGCGAGGATGTCGCGCACGTCGTAGACGGGGGCGACCGCGGCCTGGGCCTCCTCGAACGCGGCCACCACCTCGTCGCGGTCCCGTTGCGACACCCAGGCGCTCACCGCCGCGTCCAACTCGTCGGCGTGGGCGGCCCGCCCGCTGCCGGTGGCGAACCACGGCTCGTCGATCAGCTCGCCGCGGCCGACCAGTCGCAGCACCCGCTCGGCGATGCTCTGCGCGCTGGTGGAGACCGCCACCCAGCGCCCGTCGGCGCAGCGGTAGGTGTTGCGCGGGGCGTTGTTGTTGGACCGGTTGCCCAGCCGGGGCTGGATATAGCCGAGCTGGTCGTACCAGGTGACCTGCGGCCCGAGCATCGCCATGATCGGCTCGATGATGGCGAGGTCGACCACCTGCCCGGCGCCGGTGGCGTCGCGGGCCCGCAGGGCGAGCATCACCGCGTATGCGGCGGCGAGCGCGCTCACCGAGTCGGCCAGCCCGAACGGGGGCAGCGTGGGCGGCCCGTCCGGTTCCCCGGTGGCCGCGGCGAAACCGCTCATCGCCTCGGCGAGGGTGCCGAAGCCGGGCCGGCGGGCGTACGGGCCGACCTGCCCGAACCCACTGATCCGGGTGATCACCAGCCGGGGGTTGACGGCGTGCAGCTCGGCCGGCCCGAGCCCCCACCGCTCCAGTGTTCCGGGGCGGAAGTTCTCCACCAGCACGTCGGCGTCGGCGAGCAGTCGACGCAGCAACGCGGCGCCGTCCGGGTCGGAGAGGTTGAGGGTGACGGTGCGCTTGTTGCGGCCGAGCACCTTCCACCAGAGCCCGACACCGTCGCGGGCCGGGCCGTGCCCCCGCGACGGGTCCGGCTTGGCCGGATGCTCCACCTTGATCACGTCGGCGCCGAAGTCACCGAGGAACGCCGCAGCGAGCGGCCCGGCGAAGAGGGTGGCCAGGTCGACGACCTTGACGCCGTCCAGTGGCGCGGTCACCGGGTCACCTCCGGCAGGTCGGCCGCACAACGGAAGCCGACCTGTTCCGAGCGGGCGAGGCCGGCACCGGTGAGCAGCAGCTTCACCGACACGTCCGCCGGTTGCGGGCCGCCGTCGAGGTACCAGTCGGAGCCCTCCGCCCGGTACTGGGCGCCGCCCTTGAGGATGGCGAAGCGGGTACGACCGTCGGAGTGCTCGCTCTCGGTCAGGTTCCACACCAGCGGTTCCCGCCGTACGAGCATCCCCGCCTCGGCGGCGACCTGCCACTCGTCCTCGGTGGGCAGTCGCAGCCCGGCCCACGTGGCGTACGCCCGCGCGTCGGCCAGCTCGACCCCGGTCACCGGGGCGTCGGCCGGACCGGAGCCGGCGGTGAACCGCTCCGGGCGCACCGGAACGTAGCCGGCGGCGCGCAGGAACTCGGCGTACTCGCCGTGGGTGACCTCGTGCATGGCGATGGCGAACCGGCCGAGCCGCACACTGCGCCGCAGCGTGCCGGGGTGGTGCAGCCGGGGCGGCAAGGGCTTCCACTCGTCGACGTAGGGCGCTTCGCCGTACAGCCCGGTCTCCCGTACCCGGTGCCGGACGACCAGGTCGTGCCGGCCGCCCTCGACGGCGACCAGGCCCTGGGGCACGTGCAGGCAGGGCGCCCACGGCGTACGGGCGCGCACCGCCGCGCGGGCCGGGAAGGACGGGTCGCCGGTCGGCGGCGCGTGCCGCTGCGCGGAGGCGGGTCCGCGCGCCACGGCCGCGATCGCGCCGGCCGGGAGCGGGCCGCCCACCGCCAGTCGACCGTCGGCGGTCTCGGTGACGGTCAACGCGGCACCGGTGACCAGGTCGACGAAGTGTCGGCCAGCGCTCGGGTCGGTGACCAGCCACGGGCCGTCGTGGTCCGCGCCCCGGTTCACCACCGTCCACAGCGGCTCGTCGTCGTGCGTCCAGCGGGACGCGTACACCTGGCCGTCGCCGGGGTGGTCGGCGAGCGGCACCCAGTCCTCGGCGCGCAACCACGCGGCGTGGCTGCTCTGCACCCGGCGCATCGCCCGCAGCACCGCGCGGTCGCGCTCGTTCCAGCCGACCCAGACGCCGAAGACGCTTTCCCAGACCAGCACGCCGACGCCGTTGAGCCAGGCGGAGTGCAGCTCGTCGAGGTGGTCGCGGTGCCAGCGCCGGGTGTGGTGCAGCACGTGCCGTCGCTCGAACCACTTCGCCCGCAGCACGCCGGGCACCTCGGAGTCGGCGAACCACTGCGCCCAGGACATGGCGTGGTCGGCGATGCGGGCCAGCGGCACCCGGCTCTCGCCCTCCAGGACCATGCCGGGGCGCACCGCGTCCAGCGCGGTGCGCAGCTCACCGGCGCCCTCCTTGAGGGTGTCCAGGAAGACCCCGTCGACGCCGAGCTTGCCGGCCAGCGTGGCGACCTCCTCGGCGTCACTGCCCACCTCGCGCCGGGTGCCGGTGTCCCACGGGTTGTAGTCGACGAAGACCCGCACCCCACGCTGCTGGAACGCGCGCACCACATCGGGTAGCTCCGGGACGTCCCGGTACCAGTCGAACTGGTTGCGGTCGTCGAGGCCGATGACCGGGTACGCGTGCCAGAGCACCACCCCGTCGAAGCCGCCGAAGTCCCTCCCGGCCGCGTCGAGGAACTCGTCGACGGTGAAGACGCCGCGATCGTGGTCGTAGAGCGTCTCGTCCCAGAGCCAGGCCAGGCAGACGCTGAAGCAGTCACCGGCGATCTCGTCGTAGTGCTCGCCGACGTAGCCGATCCGGTCCCGGGCGTCGACCCGCCACCGGGCGATCTGCTCCCGCCACGCCGGCCAGTCGGCCGGGTCGGCGGGGGCGGCGAAGATCTTCGCCTCGTCCAGGGTGCTCAGATCGGCGTGCCCGCCCAACGGCACCTCGGTCGGCCGGTCGATCGGGCGCGGGACGTACGGGTTGAAGCTCACGGTGCACCTCGGTAGGTCGCGTCGTAGAGGGCGTCGATGGCCGGCCGGTCGGGCAGGGCGGTGGACGCTCCGGGCCGCTGGGCACAGGCCGCGCCGGCGGCGCAGGCCCAGCGCAGGCTGGCGGTGACGGTGTCCTCAGTGCTGGCGCCGCCGCGTTCGGCCCAGCTGACGGCGAGCGCGCCGGTGAACGCGTCACCGGCGGCGGTGGTGTCCACAGCGTCGATCTGCGGCGCCGGGACCGCGAGACGCAGGCCGTGTCGATCGGCGTACGCGGCCCCACGCGCGCCGAGGGTGAGCACCACCCGGGGCACCAGCTTCAGCAGGGCGTCGAGCAGCACCGGCGGTTCGTCGGAGGCGACCTCGGCAACGACCGCCGCCTCGTGCTCGTTGACCACCAGCACGTCGACCAGGTCGAGCAGGGCGGCGGGCAGCGCGGCGGCGGGCGCGGCGTTCAGCACCAGTGTGGTGCCGTCGGCCCGGGCCCAGCTCGCCGCCTGGAGCACGGCGCTCAGCGGCACCTCCAGTTGCAGCAGCAGCACGTCGGCCGCCGCGATCGTCGCCCGGTCGTCCGCGTCCAGCTCGGTCAGCGTTCCGTTGGCGCCGGGCGCGACCAGGATGAAGTTCTCCGCGTCCCGGTCGACGGCGATCAACGCGACACCGGAGGGGCCGGCTGCGGTCCGCAGACCACGGACGTCCACGCCGGCGTCGACGAGACTCGCCCGCATCCGGGTACCGAACTCGTCGTCGCCCACCGCTCCCACGAAGTCGCAGGCCGCACCGGCCCGGGCGGCGGCGACGGCCTGGTTGGCGCCCTTGCCGCCGGGTACGGTCCGAAAGTTCTCGCCGAGCACCGTCTCACCGGGGCGGGGCAGCCGCGACGCCGTGACCACCAGGTCCAGGTTGCTGCTGCCCACCACCGCCACCCGCGCGCTCATGCCACGCTCCCTTCCGTCGCCGGCCGTGCCAGGGCGAGGGTCCGCTCGGCCAGCTCGTCGAAGCCGATCCCGTCGAAGCCGGCGATGCTGCTGGCCAGCCGGTTGCGCAGCGGGGCGACCCAGCGCTGCGGCAACCCGGACGCGCCGGTGAGCGCTCCGGTCACCGCGCCGACCGTCGCGCCGGTCGAGTCGGTGTCCCAGCCACCACTGACCACGGCGGTGATCGACCGTTCCAGGTCCCCCCGCCCGTACGCCAGGGCGGCGGCCACCAGCGCCGCGTTGTTGCGGACGTGCACCCAGTGCAGGTGGCCGTGTCGTGCGTACAGCTCGTCGACGACGCGTTCCCAGTCGTCGGTGCCCGCGCCGAGGGCGCGTGCCTCCCGGACCGTGGCGGCGAACCGGCTGTTCGGCGGCAGCACCGCCTCGGCGGCGTCCAGCACCTCGTCCACGGTGTCGGCCACCGGCGCGGCTGCCGACAGTGCCGCGGCCCAGAGCGCGCCGTGCACCCCTCCCCGGACGTGGCTGACCGTCGCGTCGCGTACCGCCAGTTCGGCGGCGCGGTCCGGCCGGCCGGGGTTGACCCAGCCGTACACGTCGGTGCGGATCTGCGCGCCGATCCACTCCCGGAACGGGTTGTGCCGGCGGGCGCTCTGCGGCGGCGGGTACCCGAGCAGCAGGTTGCGGTAGGCCACCCGCTCGGCGGTGAAGACCCGCCCGCCGGGCAGCCAGTCCAGCCACGCCTGCGCCACGTCGGCGCTGGTGAAGCCCCGACCGTGCGTCTCCAGCACGCGCAGGGCCAGCAACGCGTAGTTCAGGTCGTCGTCCTCGGGCATCCCGTCGATGTTCTCGGCGAGGCTGGTCGGCGCGCTGCGTCGGTTCCACGGCCAGCGGGCGGCCACGTCGGCCGGGAGCCCTTTCGCGGTGAACCAGTCGCGCAGTGGCCACCGGTCGGTAGCGGTGAGGATCTCCCGGATGCCCTCGCGGGGGATCTTCTCCACCGGCTTGCCGAGCAGGCATCCGACCGCCCGGCCGAGCCACCCGCCGTGCAGCCGGTCGTACGCCGCCTCTGTCGGCAGCGGCCAGGTGGTCGGCCACCCGGCCCGCAGCGAGGTCAGGTCGTCGGCCTCGTCAGTGGTGTCGACGGCGGGCACCGCGTCGGCGGCGTCCAGCAGCTCCGTGGCGAGGGCCCGCAGCTCCGGCGACGCCGGGTTCACCGACGCCCCGCTGACCGGTGGCGTCAGGTCCCCGCCAGCCGCCGTCCACCGCTGAGCGATCGCGGCGACGTCACGTCCCTCGTCCCGGCTGGCAGCAAGCTCGTGCGGCAGCAGGTCCTCCGGCTGAACCCAGGTGATCCTCACCGGGTCTCGCCCCCAACCCCCCGGGTGGCAACGGCGGCCAGCCCGGCGAACCGCTCCGCCCGGCGGGCGAAGCGGGCCTGGTCGCGCTCGAAGACCTCGCCGGCCACCGTCGCGAGGACCCGGGCCGGTTCCACCAGGTCGGTCTTGGAGGCGGTGGCGACCACGTCGGACCATTCCGCCGGCACCGCGTCGGCGCCACCGAGCGCCCCGGCGATGGCGGCGGCCATGGTGGCGGTGGAGTCGGCGTCCCGGCCGTAGTTGACCGAGCCGAGCACCGCGGCCCGGAAGTCGCCGCCCGCCACCACGAGCATGCCGAGAGCCACCGGCAACTCCTCGATGGCGTGCAGGCGACTGGGCCGCCGCGCGCCGAGGCCGGGGCTGCGGTACTCCTCCCCCACCGTGTCGTAGGGGGCGACCGCGGCCCGCAGCGCCGGGATGGCCTGTTTCCAGTCGCTGTGGCCGCGGGCCTCCTTGACCACCGCGTCGATGGCCGCGCGGGTGCCGTCGCGGGCCAGGTCCAGCGCCGCCGCGACGACGTCCTCGACGCTCGCGCCGGGGGTCGCGGCCGCCGCGACCGAGGCCGCGAACACGGCGGCGGCCTCCCGCCCGTAGCTGTGCTGGTGCGCGCCGGCGATCTCCACCGCCTCGGCGTACGCCCCGGCCGGGTCGCCCGCGTTGACGATGCCGACCGGTGCCATGTACATGGCCGCGCCACAGTTGACGATGTTGCCGACCCCGGCCTCGCGGGGGTCCGCGTGGGCGTGGTGCAGTCGGGTGACCAGCCACCGTTCGGCGGCGGCGAGCCGGTGGAAGGTCACCCCGTCGCGCTCCAGGTCGGGGATGTACACCACCCGCTCGATCAGGTCGGGAACCAGCAGGTCCACCACGTCGAAGGCATCGAGGTGGTCCCGTTTGGCCGCGTACGCGCGGACCAGGGCGTGGGTCATCAACGTGTCGTCGGTGAGGTGCCCGTCGCCCTTGTGGTAGGGCGCGAGGGGTCGCGCGGTGGCCCAGTCGGCGTGGTACGGGGGCACGATGCCCTCTACCCAGCCGCCGAAGCGGGAACGGATCTGCTCGGGCAGCGCCGTCTCGGTGGCGCCACCCAGGGCGTCTCCGACAGCGGCGCCGACCAGGCAACCAACCGATGTGTCGAGCAAGAGTGACATGTCGTTACCTCAGAACCTGCTTGCCACCGTCGACCAGCTGCGTGCCGAGCTGATCGAGGGTGATCTTGTTGGCGAAGTACTGCTGGAGGGCCGGGGTGGCGTACTTGGTCTTCCACTCCGGGTAGCCGTCGGCCTGCTGGAACGGGGCGACGGTCAGGTCCGCGGCGCTGTCCGCGGCGACGTCCCAGCCCTGCTTGCCGTCGGTGAGCTTGACCAGTTGCTCGTTGGCCTGCTTGCCGGTCGGCACCAGCCAGTCGCCCTTGGCCAGGGCGGCCATGTTCGTCGGGTTGAGGAAGTACTCCAGGAACTGCGCGGCCTGCTTCTTGTGCTTGCTGTCCTCGGAGATCGACAGCGTCTGCGGGTTGGCGGCCTGCTTGGTGGAGAGTCCCTTGATCGGGGGCAGGGTGACCCACTCGAAGCCGGCCGGCGCCTGCTCGACCATCTGCTGGCGCAGCGACACCGAGCCGGGCAGCATCGCGTACTTCCCGCCGAAGAAGCCGGGCAGGGTGTCCGCGCCGCTCATGCCGAGCGCCTCCGGGGAGGCGGACTTGGCGGTGTAGAGCATGTCGTGGATCCGCTTCGGGATCTCCTTCTCCGCGTCGCCGACCTTGACCTCGGTGCGCCCACCGTCGCCGTAGAAGAACTTGCCGTCGTAGTTGAGCGCCAGGTTGAGCACCCGGTTGGTCGGCGACTTCAACGCCCACGCCGCGCCGTACTGGCCGGGCTTGGTGAGCTTTTGCGCGTTGCTCTGGAACTCGTCCCAGGTCCAGCCGCCGTCGGCCGGCGGCACCGCGACACCTGCGGCGTCGAGCAGCTTCTTGTTGGCGATGACGACCTGCGACTCCAGCAGGAACGGCACGCCGGTGACCTTGCCGTCGACGGTGGCGGTGTCCCAGATGCCCTTGTCGATCTGCCCCTTCAGGTCGTCGGAGACCAGGTCGGAGAGGTCGGCCAGGTAGCCCTGCTTGCTGAACTCCCCGATCGAGGACGCCTCGTAGTGCACGATGTCCGGCGCGTCGCCGCCCTCGAAGGAGGTGAGCAACTGGTCGTGCACCGAGTTCCAGTCACCCTGGACGTACTCGACCTGGATGTCCGGGTGCTCGGCGTTCCACTTGGCGACCAGGTCCTTGTTGACCTGGAGCGACTCCTTCTGCCAGGCGAGGCTGAGGAAACGCAGCTTGGCCGGGCCGGACGCGGCCTCGTCGTCGCCGCCGGAGCCGCACGCGGTGAGCGCGCCGAGGCCGACGACCGCGACCGCGGCGCCCGCCGCGAGTCGGCGGAATCGGGTACGAAGCATGGGGGGTACCTCCTTGGTGGTGGTTGGGGGGACGGCTCAGCCCTTGACCGCGCCCGCGAGCGACCCGGACGAGAGCCGGCGCTGCATGAACGCGAAGAAGATCAGGCTGGGCAGCGTGGCCAGCAGTGAACCGGCGGCCAGGGGACCCAGCCGGGCGGTGCCCTCGATGCCGACGAACCGGGCCAGCGCCACCGGCAGGGTGGCCAGCTCCGGGGTCTTGATCAGCACCAGTGCGAAGAAGAACTCGTTCCAGGCCGAGATGAAGGAGAACAACGCGGTCGCGACCAGGCCCGGAGCGAGCAGCGGGAAGACCACCCGCCGCAGCACCTGCACCCGGGTGGCGCCGTCGACCGACGCTGCCTCCTCCAGCTCCCTCGGGATGTTGCGGACGAAGCCCTGCAACATCCACAGCGCGAACGGCAGCGCCCAGACCACGTAGATCAGCACCAGCCCGGCGTGCGTGTTGGCCAGACCGACCTGCCGCAGCACCAGGAAGATCGGGATGATCAGGAGTACGAACGGGAAGAGCTGGGACAGCAGCACCCAGCCCAGCGCGGCGGTGCCGAGCTTGGAGCGGAACCGGGCCAACGCGTACGACGCCGGCATGGCGACCAGCACGGTCAGGACCGCCGAGGCGAGGGAGACCTGGAGGCTGTTGAGCGCTGCCCGGCCCAGCTCCTGTTCGGTGAACGCCTGCACGAAGTTCTGCAGTGTCGGGTTGTCCGGGATCAGCGTCGGGTGCAGGCGTACCAGTTCGCGCGGCGGTTTGAACGCCGTGGAGAGCAGCCAGACCAGCGGGAACCCGAGGAAGATCAGGTAGCCGGCGAGCGCCAGGTACTGCAGCGTCCGGCTCGTGCGGCTCGGTTTTCCGAACATGTCAGTTCGCCTCCCTGAGCCGGCGACGGAGATAGACCGCGAGCAGCGCGATGATGATCACGACCATGACGTTGCCGAGTGCCGCCGCGTAGCCGTAGTTGCCGTAGCGGAACGCCTCCTCGTACGCGAAGAGCATCGGCAGCATCGTCTTGCCGCCCGGTCCACCGGCGGTGAGCACGTAGACCAGGCCGAACGAGTTGAAGTTCCAGATGAAGTCCAGCGAGGTGATCGCCACGATCACCGGCGCCAGCGCGGGCAGCGTGACGTGCCGGAACCGGTGCCAGGTGCTGGCCCCGTCCACCGCCGCCGCCTCGTGCAGCTCGCGACCCACACCCTGCAGGCCGGCGAGCAGGACGACGGTGGTCTGCGGCATGCCCGCCCAGACCCCGACGATGATCACCGCGGGCAGTGCGGTGCTGAAGTCGCCCAGCCAGTTCGTCCGCAGTCCGTCGGCGCCGACGCGGTGGAAGAACTCGTTGATCAGGCCGGCGTCGGGGTGGTAGACGAGCTTCCACAGGATGCCGACGACGACGGGTGGCATCGCCCACGGCACGACGGCCAGCACCCGCGCCACACCTCGGAACCGCAGTTGCTGGTTGAGCAACAGCGCCAGCCCGAGGGCGAGCAGGAACTGCAACACAGTCACCCCGACCGCCCACAGAAGACCGATCTTGAACGAGTTCCAGAACAGCTCGTCGCCGAGGAGGTCCCGGTAGTTGGCCAGGCCGGTGAAGCTGACCTCGACGTTGCGACCGGCGCGGGCGTCGGTGAAGCCGAGGTAGATGCCCCGCAGCAGGGGAAACACCGACAGCACCAGGATCGGCAGCAGCGACGGCAGCAGGAGAAGGTAGATGGTGGTGCGGTCGGAGCGGAACCGGTTGCGCCGCCGGGCCGGCTCGGCCCGTTCGACGTCCGGCCGCTCGGTCAGGGTGGTCATGCGGTCACCCCTTCGCTGGACGGGTGGGTGGTGGGTGGGCCGGCGGGTCGAGGGACCGGCAGGGTCGCGGCGCTGGACGCGCGAACGACGAGACTTGGCGGCACCTGCTCGCGTCGCGGCGGCACTGTGGCGTCGGCAATGCGGTGCAGGAGCAGTTCGGCGGCTCGGCGACCACGCTCGGCCGAGCCGAGCGAGACGCTGGAGAGCTGGGGAAACATCATCCGGGCCAGTTCGGTGTCGTCCATGCCGACCAGGGCGACGTCCTGCGGCACCCGACGGCCGGCGACCAGCAGGGCGTGCAGCGCGCCGACCGCGATGAGGTCGTTGGCGCAGACCAGGGCGTCCGGGTCGGCGCGGGCGAGCAGTCGCTCGGTGGCGGCGCGGCCGGCCGCGTACTGGAAGTCGCCGACCTCGATCAGGTCGGCGTCGAGCGGGATGCCGTGTCGGGTCAGGGCGGCCCGGAATCCGGCGTCGCGGGCGGCGCCCGGAACGGTGTCGAGCGGGCCGTTGACGAAACCGATCCGCCGTCGGCCGGTGGCGACGAGATGGTCCACGGCAAGCGCCACACCGTGGCGCGAGTCGGTACGCACGTTGTCGATCGGAGCGTCCTCGCCGAGCTGGCCGACGACCACCACCGGCACCGGACTGTCCACCAGCGCGGTGAGATGGTCGTCGGTGACCCGGATCGGCGAGATGATCATGCCGTCCACGTAGCGGTTGGCCAGTCGTCGCAGCAGAGCGGTCTCGTTGTCGATCCGCCCGCCGGTGGCGTGCACCAGCAGTTGCCGCCCGGAGGACGCGACCACAGCCTCGATGGCCCGCATCATCTCCACGTAGACCGGGTTGCCGATGTCCTCCACCGCGAGCGCGATCAGGCCGGTGCGCTGGGACTGCAACGACCGCGCGATCGCGTTGGGCACGTAGCCCACCTCGGCGGCCGCCTCACGGACCTTGCGGATCGTCTCGGGGCTGCCGCCGACGCCGTTGAGCACCCGCGAGGCGGACGCGATGGAGACGCCGGCGCGGGCGGCGACGGTGTGCACTGTGGGCCGGCCGTCCGCCGGTTCCTGTAAACGTTTACGACCCACGTTCGGCACCTCCACCCGATAGCTGTAAACGTTTCCGGGGAGTCTGCTCCGCAAGTGGCGGAGAGGTCAAGGGCCCGTTACGAAAACGTTTCCAACCCCCGCGACCCGCACCCCACCGCGCACCCCCCGCACCGCACCGCACCTCCCACCCCGTCGCGTTGATCATGAAGTTATTGCCCTGCGCAGCGGCGTGTCGTGGCGATAACTTCATGATCAACAGTTCCGGGGGGTGGGGTGCGGGAGGGGTGGGGTGCGGGAGGGGTGGGGTGGGGGTGGGTTCAGGTGGGGAGGCGGAGCTCTCGGCCGGGCCAGCGGGAGCGGAGTCTGCGGTCGTGGCTGGCCACGACGATGGCACCCGGGCCGGTGCCCAGCGCGTCCTCCAACTCGTCGCAGAGCGTCGGCGAGAGGTGGTTGGTGGGCTCGTCGAGCAGGAGCAGCTCCGGCGGATCGGCGACGAGCACCGCGAGGGCGAGCCGACGGCGTTGTCCGACCGACAGGTCGGCCACCGGGTGGTCGAGGTCCGCCGGGGCGAGCAGCCCGAGGGACGACAGCGGTACGGCAGCGGCCCGTTCCATCCCGACGGCCCCCTCGAAGACCTGCCGGGCGGTCCGCCGCGCATCCGCGAAGACGCTGTCCTGGGTGAGCAGGCCGACCCGCAGCTCCGGTCGTCGCCAGAGCGTTCCGGCACCGGTCAGCCGGCCGGCGAGCACGGCGAGCAGGGTCGACTTGCCAGCACCGTTGGGGCCGGTCACCAACAGCCGGTCGCGGGACCTGAGCTCCAGGTGCGCCACCCGCAGTCGGCCGGGAACCTCCAGCCGGTCCGCCGTGACGATCACGCCGTCACTGTCGCCTACGGTGAGCGCCGTCGCGTGAAAGCGCAACGGCTCCGACGGCACCGGAACGGGGTCGCGCTCGATCGTCTCCAGTCGACGGACGGCGTGGCGGACGCGCCGGGAGATCTGGTTCTGAACGCGGCCGGCGGTGTGCCCGTACCCCATTTTTTCGCTGTCGCGCGGGCCCCGGCCGTGGGCGACCTGGTGCCCGGTCACGGCGGCGGCCTCGCGCAGGTCGGCGAGGAGCGCCTGCTCCTCGTCGTAGCGCCGCCGCCACCGTTGCGCCTCGGCACGCTTGGCCGTCAGGTACGCCGTGTAGCCGCCGCCGAAGCGGACCGGTCCGTCGACCGCCGGGTCCAGGTCGATGAGATCGGTGCAGACCGCGTCCAGGAAGGCCCGGTCGTGGCTGGCCACCACTACCACCCCCGGCATGGCACGGAGCTGGTCCTCGCAGAACGCCGCCGCCGCGTCGTCGAGATGGTTGGTGGGCTCGTCGAGCAGCAGCGCGCTCGGCCGGCGGATCAACGTCGCCGCGAGGGCGAGCCGGCCACGTTGCCCACCGGAGAGCGCGCCCAGCATTCGGTCGTGGGGCAGCCCGCCGAGACCGAGGCCGTCGAGGACCGTGCGGGCACGCCGGTCGGCGTCCCAGGCGTCGCGGTCCTGCGCCCGCTCCAGCACCTCGCCGTACGCGGCCAGCAGCCGGTCGTGCTGCTCGGTGCCCTCCGGCGCGTCGGCGAGCGCGACGCCGATCCGGTCCAGCTCGGCGAGGTCGGCGCGAGCCTCGCGCAGCGCGTCGTCGAGGACGGCGGCGATGGTGGCGGATCCCCGCAACGGCAGTTCCTGGTGCAGGAAGCCGACGTCCGGTGGACGAGTGACGGTGCCGGAGTCGGGTACGTCGACGCCGGCCAGGACCCGCAACAGGGTCGTCTTGCCGGTGCCGTTCTCACCGATCAGGCCGATCCGGTGGCCGGGCGCGGCAGTCAGGGAGACGCCGTCGAGCACCCGGCGGTCGCCGCGGACCCGCACGAGGTCATGGGCGGTGAGAGCAGGTCGAACAGACATGGGGAACCTCGGATAAGGACGATCCGGGGCGCACACCGGCACCCCGGCGGAAGCAGGACATGACGACGGAGGCCGCGGCGACGGAGGCGCGATCACGCGCCCGTCGGCGGCCGGTCCGGGTGCTCACCCGGAGATGTCGTCGTCACCTGCCACGTCTGCTCCGATCTCCCAGAACTCGGGCGCAAGAATAACCGTGCCGGCTTCGGCTCAGCTCCCGCCCGTGCTCGACGAGCTGTTGTCCGACGAGTTTCCCCGCCGGGACGTGTATCGGCCCGCCAGTCGCCCGGCCCGAGCGCGACGCCCCAGCACGGCGATGATCACCAGCAGCAGGCCAGCGCAGAGCACGACCCCGCCGCCCACCAGTGCCGCCGCCATTCCTGCCGACATGATCGACCGCCCCTCTCCGACCGCGACCGACACGGCCGGACGGGCAGATCCTGACACGATCAGACCGTCCGGGCGCTTGCCCGCAGGGAGTCGATGGTGAGGTCGAGGGCCGCTTCCAGGTGGTCGGTCCTTCCGCTGGAGAGCAGCAGGAGTACGCCGCCCTGAATGCCGGCGAGCAGCGCCGCCGCGGCGCGGTCGGCCTTCACCTCGGGGGCGATGTCGCCGGTCGACTGCATGTGCCGGATGCCCTCGGCGATCTTGGTTTGCCAGCGCCACATGAGCCCGGTCACGATCGCCTGTGCGCCCGGCGCCCGCCGCCCGGTCTGGCCGAGCAGACCGTTGAGCGGGCACTTCACCCCCTGTGCCCGGTAGCGCTCGATCAGTCGGTCACGCCACGCCAGCCAGGCCGGCCAGGACGTCAGGTTGCTGAGCATCGGCTCCTGGTCGAGCAGGACCTGGTCCGCCTCGTGCTGGGCCACCGCCAGCAGCAGTTCTTCCTTCCCGTCCGGGAAGTAGTGGAAAAGTTGGCCCTTGCTGGTGCCGGTGTGGGCCATCACATCCTCGAGGCGTACCTCGTCGACGCCGCGCTCACGGATCTCGGCGGCGGCGCCGGCGACGATCCGCGCCCGGGTGGCCTCACCCTTGCGGGTCAGCGCCCTTGTCATGAGACCTCCCTCACCGATTGCCCCTCGTGCCTGCCCGACTGACCCTAGCTCGGCTTTTGGACTTGCAGGTCCAATTTTGTCGAGCAAAGGTCTGGAAAACGGTCCGCTCGGGCCGCCACGTGATCGAGAGGACACAACGATGAACCACTACTACCTGCTCGGGCGGTCCGGTCTGCGGGTGAGCCGGCTGGCGCTGGGCACCATGAACTTCGGCGTCGACGGATTCCACGCCGCGTACGGCAAGACCGAGGAGGAGGCCGAGCCGATCTTCCGCCGGTATCTGGAATCGGGCGGCAACTTCATCGACACGGCGGACTTCTACACCGCCGGCGAGAGCGAAAAGATCCTCGGCCGGCTGATCGAGCGGGCTGGCGTGCGCGAACGGCTCGTGCTCACCAGCAAGTTCACCAACACCGTCGACCCGAGTGACCCGAACGCGAGCGGCAACGGCCGCAAGCACATCATGCGGGCCGTCGAGGCGTCACTGAGCCGACTGGGCACCGACTACATCGACCTGTACCTGCTGCACACCTGGGACCGGATCACCCCGGTCGAGGAGGTGGTGCACACTCTCGACGACCTGGTGCGTGCCGGCAAGATCCGGTACGCCGGCCTCTCCGACGTACCGGCCTGGTATGCCACCCGGGCGCAGAGCTACGCCGAGGCGCACGGTTTGGCCCCGATGATCAATCTGCAACTGCCGTACTCCCTGGTCAGCCGCGACATCGAGGCGGAGTACGTGGCGATGGCCCAGACCATGGGCATGGGGCTCACCGCATGGAGCCCGATCGCCAGCGGCCTGCTCAGCGGCAAGTACCGCCGCAGCGGCGACGGCCTCAGCGGGACCGGCCGGTTGACCAATCCCGACACTGGCGGCCGCGAGGTCAGCGCCAGCGAGTGGCAGGTCATCGACGCCCTGGAGAGCGTCGCCACCGAGTTGGGCCGCAGCATGGCCCAGGTCGCAATCAACTGGGTCGCCACCCAACCCGCAGTGGCCTCGGTGATCATCGGCGCGAGCAGCGCCGAGCAGATCGGCAGCAACTTCGAGGCGCTCGACTTCGAGATCCCGGCCGACGCGCGTCGCCGTCTCGACGAGGCCAGCGCTCCGCAACTCGGGGTGCCCTACGTGATGTTCACCCCGCAGTACCAGTCCTGGGTGGTGAGCCCCGGCCTCGGCATCGGCGACAAGCCGGCCGGCTACGCCCCGCCGGTGTTCAACGCCAAGTAGAACCTCGCACGACCCCTGCCCCTACCCCTACCCCGCGGGGGATTTAGCGGTGGGTTGGTGTGGGGTCTGGTTCTGGTGCTGGTGCACCCTCGTAGAGCGCCACGTACAGCCGGCGCAGCTCGTCGCCCTCAGCGCCGAGGGCGGCGAGGTTGAGGGTGTTGTGTTCGACGCCCAACGTCTCCGGCAGGGTGCACACCCGCAGCGGTATCGCGTTCGCGTCGGCGATCCGGCGCGGCACGTCGACCGCCGCCCTGAGATCCACCACGCCGTCGAGAGGGCTGATCGCGACCGCCGCGCTCCGCAGACCGGTCCGCCGCGGCGGCTTCGGCAGTGTGCGCGCGATCGTCAGGTACTGGGTGACGGCAGCGAGGGAGTATCCCCGCGACGTGACGCGATCCCGCAGAACGCGACGCCCGTACAGCGTGATGAGCGGTTTCACCGCGTAGGCCGGCGCCTGTCGCGGATTAGGAGCAAAGAACGGCGACAGCAACAGCAGATGCCGTACGACGTTTCCCGGCACCTGGGCCAGCCAGGCGGCCAGCACGGCGCCCCCGGAGATGCCCACGACGCCGACCTCGTCTCCCAGGGCCGCCGCGACGGCCCACCCCTGCGCGGCGTACGTCGTCAGCTCACCGGCCTCGACCCGGTGGTGGGCCCGCCGGTCGACGGTCCCGTGCCGGGGCGCCCGCGGAACCCAGACGTTGTAACCACTGTCGAAGAACTCCTCGGCCAGCCGTTCGTACTGCTCGGGGGCGAGGGTGTAGCCGTGCAAGAGCAGCACGGCCCGGCTGGTACGGGAACCGTGGCTCAGCAGGCGACTGCGCGACTCCGGTCGCACCTCCGGATCGGCCGTCTCGGCGGCGATGAGGGCCGCGGCGGCACTGGTGGCCGTGTCGAAGTCGAGCGGGCGGGCCGGCGCGACCCGTAACCCACTGCGGCCCACCGGCCAGAGGTAGAGCCCGGCGACCGCCGCCGCGACGAGCGCCAACCCGCCGACGAGGAGCGCGATGATCTCCGGCATGGTCAGATGCTGACAGGGGACGCGTTCGACGCCGGCTGAGGGGGTGCGCCCGGGTGACCGGGCGCACCCGGTCAGCTATTCCTTGCTGTTCGGCGGCGCGAAGACGACCCGGGTGCGCAACTGTCGAAAGCCGGTCCGCTCCAACTCTGCCAGTACCGCCACCCGGTGCGAGTCCACGTCGGCGATGACCTCGCGGGCACCACCGGCGGCCAGCACCCGGACCGCCTCGGCCAGCAGCTCGGGCCGGGCGGCCTCGTCGAGCAGGCCGAGGTAGGCGATCAGTGGGAAGCAGGCGTCCCCGGCCGTTCCGGCCAGGCCCACCGGCTTACCTGCGTCCACCACGACGCGCCACTCCTCGGTGGCCTCGCCCAGCCAGGCGAGCGGGTCGGTCGCCAGGTCGACGCCGCCGACGGCTCGGGCGTTCTCGACGCCGGTCAGTACGTCCGGCTCGGCGGTCCTGGCCACCAGGGCGTTGATCTCCGCCACGTCGACGGGTCGACGGAACTCGTACCGCCCGGAGGACGCCGGCAGGGGGGTGCCCGTCCAGGAGCAGCGGAGCCGCTCCCCCCGCTCGACCAGCCCGGCGAGCCGGGCGGCCTCCATGGGCGCCCGCACCACGGCCAGCACCTCGGGTCGACGCCGCCAGTGCGCCGGCAGCGCGGCGTAGTACAGACCGGGACCGCCCAGCGCCTCGTGGGCGGCACGCAGCAGCTCGGCGCCCACCTCCGGCTCGGCGTCCAGGTCGAACCGTTCCAACCACGGGGCACCGATGGCACCCGGCGGGAGGACCCAGGCTGCCCGACCGACCACCCGGCCGGCACGGAGGGCGACCCAGGTGTTCTCGGGCCGGTAGCCGCCGCCGGCGATCCCGTCGGCGTACGCGACCTGGCGCAGTTGGGGCAGCGGATCAGGCATGGAGTCGAACAGGTTTTCCTCGCCCGCGACGAGCGGACGGATGACCAGATCAGTCATGGGTTGGTCCTCCGGGAAGCGCGCGCCCCGGACTCAGATCCGCGCGGACGCCGGAGCGCGGAGGGGGCGCAGAACATCGGACATTGTTCTGACCTCCTTCCAGCTCGACGGCGTGCCCGACGACCATACGCGGACTGGTCGCCGGCCCGCAACAGATCGTCACAGCGTCGGGTTGGTCTCCGACCCACGCTTGTGGGCACGCTGGTCGTACACGGTGATGCCGGCCAGGATCACGGCCGCGACGGCCGCCACGGCGATCGGCGGGAGCAGCACCATCGGCGGGGCCGCCAGGATCAGCGCCGCCGCGCCGAAGTACAGCGCCCGACACCGTGGCGCGGATCGGTTCTCCTTTTCCAGGACGCTCCGACCGATCAGGAACAGCACCGGGCCGCCGAAGATGATGACCACCAGAGCCCAGTCGATCGGCGGGTGCGGATCCTCGATGACCTGACCGAAGCCGACGGCGGTGCAGATGATGCCACCGACGATCAACAGCAGGCTGTAGCTCGCCCACCGCGACAGCTGGATCCCCTCCCCGCTCGGGGTCGAGGCGTGGCCGGATCTGACGTGGTAGAAGTAGATCCGCCAGAACGAGACGACCGCCACGAACGCGGCGATGAGGGCGATGGTTCCCTCGGTGGTGAAGCCCGGGAAGCTGACCGCGGCGCCGGCTTCGAGCACGACCTCGGCGAGGGCGATCATGAAGAACTGGTTGTACCGCTCGGCGAGATGCTCCTGGGAGACGGTGACCCCCAGGCCGGTGAGCTGTCGCTTGCCCATGCGGGGCAGGGGGTAGGTGGTGGCGGCGCCGATCAACTCGATGGCGAGAGCGAGGGTCCAGAAGACGCCCCGACCGAGACCACCGCTGATGCCGCCACTGATCCAGAGCACGCTGGACGCCAGGTGCCAGGTCAGCACCCGGAGCGCGAACGCCTGACCCGCGTGACCCCGCAGGGCGAACGACAGAAAGAGCGGTCGGCCGACCTGGATGACGACGTACGTGCAGGCGAAGACGACCCCGCGTTGGCCGAAGGCCTGCGGCAGGGTGACCGCCAGCACCAGCGTGCCGAACATCGTCGCCAGCAGGACGGCCTGGAGATCGGGGCGCCGGGGGTCGTAGGTGCTCGCCAGCAGGGCGTTGAGCGACCAGATCATCCACATCGCCGTGAAGAACAGGACGGTCTGGCCGGCCTCGGACAGCAGTGTGTGCCGGACGATGGTGAGGTCGTCGGCGACCCGCCCGGCGAGGCGGGCCAGCGCGAAGACGTAGACGATGTCGAAGAGCAGTTCCAGGACGGTCGCCGAGCGGGGGCTCTTGCTGTCCCCGAGCCCACGGAAGAACTCGGTGCGCGTCAGCACGGACGGCGGGACAGCTCAGCCGGCCAGGGTCGTCGGCACGGGCGCACCACTGTGGTGACCCCGTTTCGCTGCCATCGCCCCCGAGCCTCCCTCGCCGACCAGCCCACCTGATGCCTATCTGCGTATTTTATCCATCTTCATCGGCTCTCCGTCGCTGATGGCGGATACCGGGTCGGCGGTACGCCGGATCATCTGTGCCGTCACCCTGCGGTACGAGCCCGGGTCGACGGGGAGCAGCCACTGCCGGGCCCGGGTCAGCGGGCCGACGTTGAGCCCCAGCTCGTCGAGCACCTCGTCGACGTTGTGCATCGAGAACGGGATGATGTTCGTGCCCCGAGCGTGCCGTCCGTTGGTGCGCTTCGTCATCCAGAACAGTCGAGCGCGCACCTCGTCGCGCATCTGGACCTCGGTCGGCAGTGTGATCCCTCCCCGCAGGTACGCAGCCGTCCAGACCGCCGCCATCTCCGCGCTGAGCGGGCTGAAGAACGACGAGTTGTAGCCGGCGAACGTCAGCCGCGGCACGCCGATCGGCAGGATCTGCCGGTAGAGCATGAAGTTGCCGGCGTCGTCCTGAAGCCGGGCGTGCAACGCGTGGTCGAAGAACGGCACGTGCTGGCGGAAGCCCGTACCGCAGATCACCAGGTCGGCAGGGAGCACCGTGCCGTCGGTCAGGCGCGCGGCGGGCCGGCCACCGTCGACCAGCAACTCAGTGATCACCTGTTCCCGGTGGACGGCGATGCGACCGTCGGTGACCCGCTCGAAGAAGCCCTCGGTGGCGAGGCTGACCGTGCTGCGGGCGATGTCCTCGAAGCTGCCGTTGGGCACGAGACCCAGCTCGCGCAGGTTGAACTGCCGGGTCGCGACCGAGCCGACGCTGTCGACCATACGTTTGCGCAGACCGTTCCCCGGGCCGTGCAGGAACCGCTCGAAGCCCTTCAGGTGCAGGTAACGGAAGAGCGCCTCACCCATCCGGGTGAGCAGCAGGTACTTGTAGTTGAGTGCTCCACCGAGCTTGCGGGGCATCTTCCAGAGCAGTTCACGCGCCACCACGTGGGTCTGGGCGGCGACCTCGCTCACCGGGACCGCCACGTCGCAGGACGACTTGCCGTACCCGACCACGAGGACGTTCTTGCCCCGGGCGGCCTCGATGTCGTGGAACTCCCCCGTCGCCAGTACGCGCCCTCCGGCAGCCGCGAAGCTCGCGTGCCCGTCGAAGGACGGGACGACCGGGTCGGAGAAGATGCCGTTGGCGACGACCAGGTGGTCGTACCGTTCCACGGTCAACGGGGCCGGGGCGCCCGCCGGCCGCGAGGTCACCAGCCACCCGGTCTCGTCGTTGACCAACTCGGCCGAGGCGACCTCCGTGGACAGGCGCAGCGCGCTGGCCAGCCCGAACTTCTCCACGTAGCTCTCCAGGTACCGCTGGACCTGCTCACCCGACGGCCACTGCGGGTAGTCGGCGGGCATCGGCAGGTCGGAGAGGTGGTAGGTGCCCTTGTCGTTCTGGGTGTGCAGGCCGGGGTATCGCCGGGTACGACTCCACACCCCGCCGACGTCGGGCGCGCGCTCGAACACTGTGACGTCGAATCCGCTCTGCCGCAGCACCTTGGCTGCGCTCACACCGGCGAATCCGGCACCGACGACGGCAATCCTCATGATCTCCTCCGAAGGACGTACAAACCGTGCCGGCGCTGACCGCCCGCGGTGCTCGCACGCTAGCGAGCAGGCCACGAAGGTCGCTATCCGCTCGACGCGGGCGCTGTCCGCGGTACGCAGCCAGACCCTTTCCTGTCGGGTCGACGGCTTTCGGATCTGGTCCGGCCCGGTCACGCCTTACGGTCAGCGCGACGGGACGCCCGGGAGGTGTCGGATGGATGCGGTGACGGTCCGGACGGACGACGTCGACCGGGCTCGCGCCGAGGTGGGTCGGGTCTTCTGTCCACACCGGCTCACCCCGCAGGCGGGTGTGCACGCAGTGCGACTACGGATGGCGGCTCGCCGGGCGGGCGGGGTGGGCGTCATCGACCTGGACTACGGGCAGGCGGTGCGCATCCAACCGCCAGCCCTGGAGACCTTCTACCTCGTCCAGATCCCCAGCGCCGGCAGCACGATGGTCCGGCACGCCGGTCAGACAGTGACCTCGACCCCCGACGTCGCCTCGGTGCTGTCCCCGTACGACTCCTCGGACATGCGGTGGTCCGAGGGATCACCCCACCGGATCTTCTACGCCGACCGGCGCGCCGTCGACCGGGAACTCGCCCGCCTGCTGGGCCACCCGGTGGACGACCCGGTCCGCCTCGACGTCGGCATGCTCATGACCACTCCGACCGCGCAGGCGTGGGCGCGCGGGGTGGCGTTCCTCGCCGACGAGCTGTCCCAGCCGGCGGACGCGTCCCTGTTCGACCACCCGCAGGTAGCCGCCCGCTTCGAACAGGGGCTCATCGGCAAGCTTTTGCTGGCCCATCAGCACAGCCACTCCCACCTGCTGGCCGAGCCGGGCCAGCACGCCCACCCCGGGCGTCTCGTCCGCCGGGCCTGCGCCCTGATCTCCGAACACCACGGGGAGGCGCTGACCGTCGGTGACGTCGCCCAGGCGCTACGGGTGAGCGTACGGACACTTCAGGACTGCTTCCGCCGTGAACTGCAGATCACCCCGACCGCGTACCTGCGGGCGTGCCGGCTCGACGCGGCGCACCGCACGCTCCGCTCCGCCGCGCCGGGGGCGTCCGTGACGACGGTTGCCCTGCAACACGGCTTCGTGCACCTCGGTCGGTTCGCGACCGAGTATCGGAGCCGCTTCGGCGAGACACCGTCCACGACCCTGCGTCGGTGACGACCGTCGCCTCGTCCCGCCCTCCGCACGGTCGGCCCTTGCCTTGACGCTGACGACAAGGTTTAGCGTGGTCGCGACGGGCCGATGGAGGAGGTTGGATGCTGATCGGCGAGCTGGCTGAGCGGGCCGGCACGAGCCCTCGCACGCTGCGCTACTACGAGGCGCACGGATTGGTACGGGCGCAGCGCTCCCCCAACGGTTACCGCGACTATGACGAGTCGGAGCTACGCGTCGTACGGGAGATCCGGGCGCTGCTCGACGTCGGGTTCGGCCTCGACGATGTTCGGCCGTTCGTCGCCTGCCTCCGGGCCGGCAACACGTCCGGTGACGTCTGCCCGGACTCGGTGCTGGTGCTGCGGCGCAAGATCGTCGAAGTCGAGGCCGTCATCGACCGGCTCGGCGCGGTGCGCCAGCAACTGCACAGTCAACTCACTCAGGCGATCGCACATCGGGAGAAGACATGCCCCAGGAGACGCACATAGGCTCGCTGGTCACCGTCACGGACGACACATTCGCGGAGCTGGTGCTGGCCAGCGACCGACCCGTTGTCGTCGATTTCTGGGCGGACTGGTGTCCCCCCTGCAAGGCCATCGAGAAGAGCCTCGCCGAACTGGCCCAGGAGTTCGGTGACCGGATGGTCGTGGCGAAGCTCAACTCCGACGAGAATCCCAGAGCGACCCGTAGCTACCGGGTGATGTCCCTGCCGACGCTGCTCGTGTTTCGTCAGGGCGAGGTCGTCGGCTCGACAGTGGGGTCCAGGCCGAAGACGTACCTGCGAGAGACCCTGACCGCGCAGGCCGGGTGGTAACGGCCAGCGGTGCGCCCCCGGGGGTCGGTCCAGACGCCCAGGGTTCGCCCGAGATCGTCAGCTGTGGAAATCGTTATCCCGGTGCGGCCGGCCAGTCTCCTGAGGGGAGGCAGGTGACGGATCTTCCGTCATCGTCTCCGTCAGTCAGCGGTACGACCGAACGAGGGAGTCGAGACGATGCGCGCAACCGGCCAGGGTGAGGCGGACGCCGCGAGGGGGAACCGGGGCGTCCACGCGGAACCCCGACGCGGGATGCTCGGCCGCCTCCCGAACAACGTGAGGCGGCTGCTGTGGCCGCTGCTCGTGGCCGCCGCGGTCGCCGTACTGGTGACGGGTGTGATCGTCGTGGTGCAGCCGACCGGGCCGACGCCCGCCCCGGCGGCGACGCAGGCGCTCGACGCGTCACCGTCCACGAGCCCGCTGCCGGGCACACCCGCCGCGGCCACGCCCGCCGCCACGGCGAGCCCGACGGGGACGGCTCCCCCGTCGACGCCGGCGGCGAAGCCGACATCCGGGCGTCCGGTCGCCCCGGCGGCCACCGCGGTGACCTCCAAGCGCAAGGGCGTCGGCGTGTGGACCTTCGACGGCGTCAGCCAGGCGTTGGCCAACTCCGGGGCGAGTTGGTACTACACCTGGGACGTGAAGCACCAGGGCGTCACCAGCCCGCAGGGCACCGAGTTCGTCCCGATGATCTGGGGGGCGAAGAGCGTCACCGCGAGCAACCTGCAACAGGCCAAGCAGAACGGCCGTTACCTGCTCGGCTTCAACGAGCCGGACCTGAAGGGCCAGGCCGAGATGACCGTCGAGCAGGCGCTTGAGCTGTGGCCGCAGTTGCAGGCCACCGGCCTGCCGCTGGGCAGCCCGGCAGTGGCCTGGGGCGGCGACCGGCAGGGCGAGTGGCTCGACCGGTTCATGGCCGGGGCCAAGCAGCGCGGCTATCGTGTCGACTTCATCGCCCTGCACTGGTACGGCGGTGACTTCACCACGGCCAACGCGGTCAACCAGCTCAAGTCGTACCTCCAGGCCGTGCACGACAGGTACAACCTGCCGGTCTGGCTCACCGAGTTCGCCCTGATCGACTTCTCCAACGGCGTCCGTTTCCCCACCCAGGCACAGCAGGCCGCGTTCCTCACCGCGGCGACGAAGATGCTGGGTGGGCTGTCCTGGCTTCAGCGGTACGCGTGGTTCGGCCTGCCCGCGACCGACAAGGACCAGACCGGCCTGTTCCGTACCGGCAGCACCGCCACCGCCGTCGGTCGCGCCTACCAGGCGGCACGCTGACCTACAGCACGTCCACGTGATCTCGCCATGAGTGCCGCGGCTCGTAACCCAGCACCCGGCGGGCCTTGTCGATGCTGAGCAGGGTCTCGTGCTCACCCAGCTCCTTGCGGATCTCGACGCCTGGGTAGACCTCGGCCATCAGGCTGGCGCTGGACCGGGTCATCACGGTGTCGGCGTTGGCGATGACGAAGACGTCGGCACCGGGCTGGTCGTGCGCGAGCGCGCGCTCGACCGCCTGGGCCCCGTCGCGCGCGTCGATGTAGCCCCACAGGTTCCACCGGCGCAGCTGCGGGTCGGCGTCGAACGAGGGGAACGGCGCGTAGTCCTCGACGTCCATCACGTTGGAGAAGCGCAGACCCACCATGACCAGTTCCGGGTCCCACCGGCAGAAGTGCCGGGCCATCTCCTCCTCAAGTGCCTTGTTCAACGAGTACGTCGACTCGGGCCGGGGCGCGTACTCCTCGTCGACCGGCGCGTACGGCGGCGGCGTGTCGAACGGCAACCCGAGCACCGTCTCGCTGGACGCCCAGACGACCCGCTTGATCCCGGCCGCCCGCGCGGCGGCGAACACGTTGTACGTGGCGGCGGAGTTGTTCGCGAACGTGGTCGCGTTCGAGATCAGCCCGGGGGCCGGGACCGCCGCCAGGTGCACGACCGCGTCGACGCCGCCCGCGTGCTCGTCGGCGCCCCCGGTGAACGCCTCCACCACCTGCCCGTAGTCGGTCAGGTCGACCAGGAGGAACTCGCCGTCCACGTCGCGGGGGTCGCGGCCGCCGGCGCGGTCCACCGCCAGCACGTCGACACCCGCGGCCCGTAGGTGGGCGACGACGGCGCGGCCGAGCTTGCCGGAGGCGCCGGTGACGACGACACGCCTGGGCAGTGCGGAGATGCTCATGACCACATCCTCTCCGGCCCGGCACGATGACCCGCTGGCGGGTGGGTCAAGCCCGCCGATGCGGGCGGCCGATCCGATCGCAGAACGGCGGAGCGTAGCAGCCAGCACGGTAAGCGAAAAGCAATCTGCGGGATCCAGACAGGCCTATTGCTGATTCATCGAACGTGACGCAACTTTCAGCCGATGCGCCAAGCCGCAGCATAATGGCACGCTTTCCGTACCCAATTGCAGTCGGTCAGAGGCGACGCACGGTGGGACCTCTCCCGTATCCGATCCCATGGGGGGACCTGTGCTCGACACCCAGCCCTTCATCAACATTGGTGCGACTGCCGGCCTCTACTCGCAGATCGCCGGCGTGCTGGCAGGGTTTGCCTTCACAACTCTTCTGTCCTATCTGGGCCGGCAGCCTGAGGATGCCGGCATTCCCGCTCAGCGACTTCCCAGATCGAAACAGAGCCAGCTCGACGTACGTCAACAGGTGACGGTCGTGCTGTTCAACACGCTGGGTGGGCTGGTCGTATGCGCGGTGCTGTACGGCATGCTCGCCGGCGGTTCTCCGGACAGCGGGAACTCGCTTTCTGGGATGATGGTCAACGGGCCGGCTTTCTGCCTGGCCATCCTCGGCATCTTCTTCTGTACCGCACTGGTTGCCACTCCGTTCACTCACCTCGAGCCAATGCTGGCCTCGGCGCGAGTCCTCCTAGGAGTAGTCGGACCGACGATCGCCATGCTGCTTGTGGCCGGGTCGAGCATGGATCTCTCTCTCAAGGAGTGCCTGGGCACCAGCCCCGCCGAGGATTGCCGGGCGAGCAGCCAAGTTGCATTCTCCCGGCCCTATGGGCTTGGAATTGGCTTAACCCTCCTCCTCGCCTTCCTCGCACTGACCGCACTGATCGTCTTTTGGAGACCGACGGTACCGCCGCCGTCCTGGACCGCCCGCGCCATGGCACATCTCATCATCGGGGTACCCGCGATCACAGTTGTCGGCGCTATCGCGGTCGCCACCATGCCGGCGGACTTCCTGCTACCCGATGCGCTCCAGATATTCATCGAGGTCGCCGCCTTCGTTATCCTGGCTCTGTTCGCCGCCCTGGCTGCCCGCACCTGTCATCACCATCCGCCGAGCTCGTCCGATCGAGCCAACGAATCGCCCACCGATGTCGAGGTCGCTGGATGATGCTGGTCTGGCGGACAGCGGACATCCCCGACCTCCCTACTGTGGCTGGCTACTACTCCCAACTCGCCGGTGTCCTCGCCGGCTTCGGCTTCGCCGGGGTGGTCGGCCTCGTGACCACCCAGTTGGCGGCCCGGAACGCGGCAACGACGGTACTGAGGAGTCTCGGGCCGTTGGTGAGCGCCTTCATCGGGTTGGTTACAGCGAGCCTGGACTATGCCCTGGTGGCGGGAGAACCTATCGGTTCGGCACGCGTCGCGAGCGTGCAGACGGTGGCCGGAATGGGCTTCAGCATTGCCGGCGCGATGCTGATGTACGCGATTTACATTCTGCTCTGCGACCTTCAGCACGATGCGCCACAGGGGCGCTCGCTCAGCATTGCCGCTATCGGTTTTCTACGCAGCATCCTCGTGTCGTACCTTCCAACGGTGCTCGTCCTGCTCATGTGGAGTGGTGTTCGAGACCACCTCGAAAGCCTGAAGGGCCAAGCAACCTTCTACGGATGGCCCGACTGGGTCGCCGTCGGCGCTCTCGGCACAACTCTGCTGGCAGCATTCCTTCTGCGGTTGCTCTTCGGCCGACAGTCAGCCGGTCGCTTCGAGTTGGCTACGAAGGTGTCGCGCCTCGCCACCCAACTGTCCTTCGCCTCGCTACTGGGCTCTGCTGCGCTGATCACATTCACCGAGACGAGCACCTCGGTGCCAACCGCCATACCCGTGGCGGCTCTCGTGCTCGTGGCGGCCTTCTCGGTGATGACCGCTTACTGCGCCAGCCGTTACTTCGGCGAGGCCGATGTTGTTGATACGACCACAGTGCCGCTCGTCGACAACAATCTCGCTGCTGTCGAAAGTTCCCCCGACACGACGTCTACCGCTGGGAAGCGGAAACGAATACTTCAACCACTTGACCAGCAGATCCTGCGGAAGCGATCAATTGAGATATTCCCGCAGGGCTACCTGATGAACATCAGCATCATTCAGGGTGTGGCTCTGAGCGTACTCGTCGTCGAAACCGTCAATACACTGAGACGCGACACCGATCCCCTGCCACTCTTGCCGACCCTCGCGCAGTCGTCTTTGACGCTGGCATGTCTGATCATCGTGTCATATGAGTATCTGTGGTTCTCCACTGTCATGCGGTGGACTCCTACCTTTCGCGACACGGCCATCCCTGTCGTGCTGGGCGTGGGGGAAATCGTCCCACCGCTGCTGTTGGGCAACTCGCGGGCGTGGTGGATCGCCACCGGCGCATTCGCTCTGCTCGGCGCGATGGCCTTCATCAACACCGTCACCCGACTCGAGCCAGGAATGTTTCCTCGGAGCGAGTCGGCGTACAAGGCCATCCGTGGGCTTCTCCTCACCCTGGCTGCGGCTTCGGTCGCGACGGCCGTCCTGTCCGGAGTGATCGCCTACCTGATCGGGCGCGTCTCGTCCGAACAGGTGCTTTCGACGACCGGCGCGCTTTTTATCCTGCTCACTACGGCGCTGTTCGTCGTCGGTCGCTCCGAGCGGGTCCTCAACGACGTCTACGACCGGCACGGCGTCGGCCGGCGGCCACCCCTGTACGAACGGCTACGGCGGGTGGAGGTTCGACTGAGAGACCGTCTCGGCGCTTCTGAGCCTCCGAGATAGTGGCTCGTGGGGCACCAGCCGTCCGCTCGCGGTCGTGGCGACAGACCCCGATCGCGCCACGATCCCGATCAGATCCTGATCGGAGCCGGCAGGTGCGTAACGTGCAGGGGTAAACGTTGTCGCGAAGAGGAGACTTCATGTCCAAGCCACCGCTTCCCGAGGCCGCGGTCGCCATGCTGCAGAAGCCGAACCCGGCCGTCATGACCACGCTTCGCAACGGTGGTCAGCCGGTGTCCGCCGCCACCTGGTACCTGTGGGAGGACGGCCGGATCCTGGTGAACATGGACGAGAGCCGCCGCCGGTTGGAGCACGTCCGCAACGACCCCCGGGTGTCCCTCACCGTGCTCGACGAGGCTGGTTGGTACACCCACGTCAGCATCATCGGGCACGTCGCCGAACTGCGCCCTGACGAGGGCCTGGCGGACATCGACCGGTTGTCGAAGCACTACACCGGCAACGCGTACCCACGGCGGGAACGCGCCCGGGTCAGCGCCCTGATCGAGATCGACCGCTGGCACGGTTGGGGTGCGCAGAAGGACAACAACCAGGTCGGCTGACCGTTGCCGTCCGCCCTGTCGCCTCGACGGCTGCCGTCGGGGCGACAGGGCGCCGGCCGTCAGGGCGTCAGGGCGGGGGCGGACCGGGCGCCGACGCGGGTCACCAGGTAGCCGAAGGCCGCCGCGGTGAAGAACATGACGATGCCGTAGACGGCTCCCGGGATCGCCATCTGGGTGCTGTTGAGCAGCGCCGGGCTGAGCGCGATCGTGATGGCCAGGGTGCTGTTGTGGATGCCGATCTCGAAGCCGGCGGCCGTCGCGGCGCTCCGGTCGACGCCGGCGAGGCGCGGTACCCCGTACCCGATGGCGAGGCTGAGCAGGTTGAAGGCGAGCACGGCCAGGCCGACCGAGACGAAGTAGTCGGCGATGTTCTCCCGGTCGCCGAGCACCGCGCCGGCGATCACCGCGACGAGTACGACGACGGAGAGGATCCGGACCGGGCGGTTCAGCCGCTCGGCCACCTGGGGCATCCGCGCCCGGATGAGCATGCCGATCGCGACCGGGACGAGCACGATGGCGAAGACCTGGAGCACCTTGTCGAACTGCAGGCCGATGCTCCTGCCGTCGGGTAGGAAGTACGCCGCCGACAGGTTGACCAGGATCGGCAGGGTGAACACGGCGAGCACCGAGTTGATGGCGGTCAGGGTGATGTTCAGGGCCACGTGCCCGCCGAACAGGTGGCTGTAGAGGTTGGCGGTGGTGCCGCCCGGTGACGCGGCGAGCAGCATCATGCCGACGGCCAGTTCGGGTGCCAGGTCGAACGCGAGGACGAGGCAGAAGCAGAGCGCCGGCAGCACGAGCACCTGGCAGACCAGGGCGATGACGGCGGCTCGCGGATGCTGGGCCACCCGGCGGAAGTCCGCCATGGTCAGTCCTAGACCCAGACCGAGCATGATGATGCCGAGTGCGACGGGTAGTCCGATCAGTGTCAGGGCGGAGTCCATGGCACAACATCGTTACCACCGGGTAACGCGTTCACAATCCCCCGTGCGGACGGACGCCTCTTGACCGTAGACGGTGACCGGCTTAACTTCATCAATCAGATAAGTCTCTTAACTAATTCTGCTTGATGTCTCGTGGAGTGTGCCGATGCGACCATTCCGTCACCGCCGTCTCACCGCCGTCGTCGCTCTGACGACCCTTCTGGTCACCGCCGCCCCACCGACCGCCGCGAACGCGGGCGCCAAGCCCGAACGCGCCGGCTACCACCGGGTCGGCTACTTCACCCAGTGGGGAATCTACGGCCGGGCCTTCCCGGTCAAGAAGCTCGAAACCTCCGGGGCGGCGAGCCGCCTCACCCACCTCAACTACGCCTTCGGCAACGTCAGCGAGGACGGTCGCTGCTACGTCGACGGTGGGCCGGGTGAGGGCGACGCCTGGGCCGACTACCAGCGCCCCGTCCCGGCCGAGGAGAGCGTCGACGGTGTCGCGGACGCCCCGGGCCAGGCGCTCAACGGCAACTTCGGCCAGCTCGCCAAGCTGAAGGCCAAGCACCCCAAGCTGCAGGTGCTGATCTCGCTGGGCGGCTGGAGCTGGTCGACGTACTTCTCGAACGCGGCCCGCACCGACGCGTCCCGCAAGGCGTTCGTCACGTCCTGCATCGACCTCTACCTCAAGGGCAACCTGCCGGGCACCACCGCCGGTGCCGGGGCCGGCGTCTTCGACGGCATCGACCTCGACTGGGAGTGGCCCGGCTCAGACGGTGAGCCCGGCAACGTGATCCGCCCGGAGGACCGGGAAAACTTCACCAAGCTGCTCGCCGAGTTCCGCCGGCAGCTCGACGGGTATGGGCGCACGACCCGCGCGCATCACCCGCTGACCGCGTTCCTGCCGGCCAGCCCGGCCACCATGGACGCCGGCTACGAGGGCCGCAAGATCTTCAAGTACCTGGACTTCGCCACCGTGCAGGGGTACGACTTCCACGGCGGCTGGGACGCACGGGCCAACCAGCAGTCGGCGCTACGCGTCCCGGCGGGTGCCCCGGACAACCCGGACTTCTCCGTCGAGGTCGCCATCGACGGGTGGATCGCCCGTGGAGCGCCGCGCGACAAGCTCGTGCTCGGCATCCCCTACTACGGTCGCGGCTGGACCGGCATCACCGGCGGCGGCAACGGTCTGTTCCAGCCGGCCACCGGGCCCGCGCCGGCCACCTTCGAGGCCGGGTACGAGGACTACAAGAACCTCAAGACCCTGGCCGGCAACGGCTACACCGTGCATCGCGACCTGCGCGCCGGACACGCCTGGTTGTTCGACGGTACGACGTTGTGGACGTACGACGATCCGGCGGTCGTGTTGCAGAAGACGCTCTACATCCGACGGGCCGGCCTGGCCGGCGCGATGATCTGGTCACTCGACGGCGACGACGACAACGCCACGCTGACCAAGACGATCGGCCTCGGTCTGACGACCTGGTAGCCGTACCCGATCCACCCGGCCCGCCGCCGGCCGACTCCTCGGCTGGCGGCGGGCGGCGGTGAACCGCCAGTGCGTCACGCCGTCGGGCTGCTGTTACCCGACGTGCCGAGGTGGATGTCGACGTCCGCGGCCCCGGTCATCTGGTCGTACGCCCTGGTCTTGAGCCGGTTGGTCTGCAGCTCGCCGTCGAGCAGCGCGGCCCGCAGAGCCTCCGCGTCCGTGATCTCCTTGCTGGTGATCGCGTCCGCCGCGGTCGTCGCACCCTGCACGACCTCCAGGTGAGTGCCGTCGGTGGGCATCAGCTCGGCCCACTTGGCAAGGCAGTAGACCCGCTCCGGCACCTCCTGGCACTCGCTGGTCAGGTCGGGCATCTCGTCGCCGGTGCCGAGGTGACTGGTGCGGAACGCTGCCAGTTCGTCGACGAACGCGGCCAGTTGCTCCTCCACCGCCGGCGCGAGCCGGGTCGCCACCGCCTTGCCGAAGATCCACCGCAGCGCGGCAAGCTCCATACCGGCCCGCACCGGGAGGTAGAGCTTGGCCCAGCTGGCGTTGAGGAAGTCGCTCGGGTCGCGCTCGGGGGCACGGGCGTCACCGGCTGACCACCAGCCGGGGTACGACACGAACGAGGCGCGCTCCCAGTCGAAGACGCGGTGCCAGAAGTCAATCTCCCACGCCTCGTCCCGCACACTGGCCGGGAAGTGCGCCTCGACGATCTGCGAGACCATCTCGTTGACCGGTGAGTAGCCGCCGCGCAGCCGCGCCTCGAACTCGTCCCCGGCCTCCTCGGCCGCCGCCAGCGCCGCCTCGCGCGTGTCCTGCCAGGCTTGCAGATCCGTGAGATAGCCAGCCACCAGCGCGTTGTAGGCGGCGTCGTCGGCATTCTGGTCGACCTGCGTCGGGGTACGCCGGAACGTGGCGGCGAGCTGCACGTCGGCGCCGGGACCGGCGAGCCAGCTGGCCGCGCCGACGTGGATGCGTACCCGCAGTGCCGGCTGACCGTTGACGTCGGTGACCACCGGAACGCCGACCACCCGAGCCGCGATGCCCGTCGGCGGCCGGCGGGTGATCAGGTTGAGGTTCTGCCGAATGGTCTCGATGTCACCGTCCCACTCCCACCCGCTGTCGAAGGTGACGTCGATGTCGTAGTCGGCGCTCATGTCGCCGGTGAAGCCCCACTTGTCGAGTGTGACCACCGGGGAGTGGATGGTGCGGGTCTCCACGGCGGCCGGCACGCCGGGTGCGGGGCGCACCGGCTTTACCGGCATGGTGGGCAGCGCGGCGAGAGCGTTGTCTCTGATCCGCTGGCGCCCGTCTGTGATCTTCTTGGCGAACGCCAGCGCCGGGTCCTTCACCGTCGGCGCCCAGCACACCCTGGCGCCGTACCGTTCGTGGGCCAGCTCCAGGCGTTGCAGCACCTTGAAGTAGTGCAGCGTGATCGGCGTTACCCGGTTGGGATTGCGGACGGTCCGCTTCGAGGTCGACTCCATGCCGGTCTCGCTCACCAGCTTGAAGTCGGTCTTGTGCTGGGTGCGGTAGCGGGCGGCGACCTTGGAGGTGGCGGTCTGACTGTCCTTCACCGCACGGCGGCTGGTCTCCTGGCTGGCCGCCGTCACGCTGCGCGTGTAGCCGATCGTGTGGCTGGCGTTGAAGGTGCCCCAGACACCGGTCGGGCTGGTGTACTGGCCGGTGTGGCTGGCGTTGAGCCCCCAGGTGTCGGTGAGCGACTTCTGCCGCTCGAAGCCCTCCTGTAGTTCCGTGGTGAGCGCGCTGGTCAGCTCGACGTCCGTCTGCCTCTCGGTCTCGTCCTGCTCCTCCAGGGTCAGCTCACGCTTGGTGTAGGTGCGCTGCTCCAGCACCGCCTCCTCGCCGGGCGCGAGCGCCAACGCGTAGACGTGCTCGCCGAGCGCGAAGCCCACCGGCCGGATCCGGGTCCGGTCGAGGAACGCGATGCCCACGTCGGACTGGAGCAGGCCGGCGACGAACTCCGCCTCCTGGTCGCCGAGGATGCTCTGGCGCCGAGCCGGCGGCTCCCGGTAGATCATGCCGGAGTCCTGCCCCGGCAGCGCCGCCTCGGCGGCGTCCATGTCGTTGGCCTTCCACAGCTCCGACAGACCGAGTTCCTTGAGCAGGTGCGGCAGCCGGTCCTGGGAGAGCCCGCCGTACCGCATCGCCTCGATCAACGCCTGCTTGACGTAGAAGGGCAACAGCGGCGTCTGCCCGTCGTCGAAGGTGAGCTGGACCGGCACGAAGTAGTTGGAGTAGACGTAGCGGTCGGAGTGCGCGTTACTGAACCCCAGCGTCGCCAGGTCCGCCTCGGCGACGACGACTTCACCCATCGGTGCTCCTCTAAAGTGGCAGTTTGTAAAGGGCGTGCAGACCCTGGTAGGTCATTTCGTGCGAGGTGACGAAGAACCCGGGAAACAACTGGCTGAGGGCGGCCTGCCGGACGACGGTCTCTCGCACCGCGTGCGCCGTCAGCTCCTCCAGGCCGGCGACGACCTCAGCCGGCACCCCGCCCTTGCTGGCCCGCTGGTAGGCGTCCGCGATCGCCTCCCAGCGACCGTCGAACGCCTCGCCGAGGTCGTCGGCGACCGTGCCCCACGTCTTCTCGAAGCGCTCCAGCTTCGTCGACGCGGTCCAGTCCACGTTGGTGACCCGGGCCGCCTCCGAATCGACCAACAGCAGGTCGCTGCGAAGCTCACCGACGGTGGTGGACGCCTTCCAGCCGAACCGCTCGGCGAGGTGGGTGGCCAACGCCTTTTCCGCGCCGGCCGCGGCCGGGCTCCTGGTGAACCCGACGAGACGCAGCAGCAGGTCCCGGTCCGGGTGGCTGAGCAGGAGTTGAGCGACCGTCTGCCGTAGCACCGCGTCGGAGCCACGCAGGGCCGCAGCCAGCTCCGGGTTGGCCGCGCGGACCGCTTCGACGACAGTGGCGAGCGACTTCTCCGCGAACGGCTGCAACCCCGGTGAGCGAGCGACCAACTGGGCGGTCTCGGCAGCCATCCGCCGGTGTACCTGTTGGCCGAGCCGCCACGGTTGTGCCTGCCCGGCCTTCCGCAGCGCGCGGAACTCCTCGTACGCGGCGGTCTGCAACGCCCGGTTGAACACGGTGGTCAGGCGCTGCTCGAGCTGACGGGCGATGGCGGCCCGCACTGCGGCGGCCCGGATGTCGCGGGGGGTCTTGGGCGGTTTGAGCTCGCGCAGGTCCTCGACCCGCTTGATGATCTCGTCGAGCGCCTGGTTCAGCTCCGCTCGGCTGGCCGAACGACCTGCCGACGACACGGTCTCCGACATGCACGCCATCAGGACCGGTTTGCCGTCGGCGCTGATCAGCGCGCTGAGCCGGGCGCCCGCACCCGCCCCGGCGAACGCCTCGGCGTGCGCGGCCTGGTTGAACACCGTCAGGGTCAGCTCGGCATCGACGAGCAGCGCCCGGCCGTGCCGGAACAACGCGTCGAGCACCTTCGGGGGGAACAGGGTACGCAGCACCGCCAGGCCTACCTGCGGCGTGGCGAGCAGTGCCGCCCGGCCGATCGCGACGAGCAGCGCGGCGATCTGGGTGGTCAGGAGACGGACCTCGGCGGCAGCCTCCCGGGCGCCCACGATCAGCAGCGGCACGTACCGGATCGCGGCGCGCACCGCCACGCCACCGAGTAGCCGGACCAGGTGGACCAGGCCGGTCAGCACCTGGAACAGGTCGCCGGCGATCCGGCCGAGCAGCCGGCCGGCGGCGAACGGATCGAGATCCTCCAGGTGCCGCCCGAATTCCGTCGCCCAGCCGCGCCAGAGCGTCAGCAGCCGCTCGGGCACTGTGCTCGGGTCCAGCGCGGCCACGACGCCGGCCAGCGCCTCGCGGACGACGGTGGCCTGCTCGGCAAGACGTCGCAGGCCGGCCCGGGGGTCCACGGTGAGCACGATCAGGGTGGTGAACTGCTCCTGCTGGAGCCGACCGACCAGTTGCATCAGTTTGCCGAGGTCGACCACCACAGTCGCCAACGACTCCCCGACGCCCACCAGGAAGCCGTCGAGGAACAGCTTCGGATTGATGCCGTTCCAGGCCGCGTAGTGGCGCATCGCGTCGAACAGCGCGGGGTCGAGGCCGAGCAGGAACCGTCGGAACGCGCCGTCCGCGTCGACGTCGGAGGCCGCCAGGTCGAAGAACTCCTCGGCCAGCCCGAGCCTCGCCAGCATCGCGACCAGGTCCCAGACGTTGTCGGCGGAGATCCGGCCGGTCATCGCCTGCAACACCCGGTCGCGGGTCATCGAGCGGGTGGCGTGCGCGTCCACCCAGTACCGTACGGTCAGCGCGACGAACTCCACCCGCGGATCCTGGGTCCGTACGCCGTAGACCGCCGCCCGGTTCTCGGCGGACACCCGCGGCACACTGAACCAGTCCCGGATCATGACGGTCTCGCCCGTCGGTTGCCCCAACTTCCCCACCTCCTCCGGCGCAGTGCACTGTCCGGGCAAGGGGATTCGGGCGGTAGCGCTGGGTCGAGAACCCGACATGGATCCACTTCGGAGCGCGTGGCCGGGTGATCGTGCAGCGATCGATATCGGTCATCGTCGAGGCGGGTGCACATCGTCTGCCGTCGGGTGCGGACGGCCGGTCGACCTGCTCGGGCCGGAGCGGCTCAGCGGTCGTTCGTCTCGACCGTCGGTCGGTGATCGGCCAGAGCACGCACCGCAGCCTCGATGAGCGCTGTCACCTGATCCATGTCACGAGCACCGCGGACGTCCAACTCGGCCGACCAGCCGTCCGCACCGGTGAGCCGCACCGTCACGTCGTCGCGGCGGTGGGTCAACCAGCCGGCGATCGCCTGCACCAGCACCATGATGGCGCCGCCGCCGTCGACGGCGACCACCAGCACGTCAGTGGCACCCGCGGCGGGCGCGGTGGTCACACTGTCACGGAGCCGGTTCTCGGCGCGAAGCCAGGACCCCAGAGAACGTCGAGCATCGGCAGAGGGAAGATCCGGACAGACCGACAGCGTGATCGTCTCCTGAGACGCGGGCAACGTCTTCTCCTTCCGGCGAAGGCCAACCCCACTCCGTCATCCTGCCAGCCGGCGTGGCCCTCGGCAGCCCTCGCAGTCACCGAAGTCGATCAGAGCTTGACCGTCGCGCCCGCCCGTCCATAGGCTCCGGCCACTGCGAGGCTTTCCCCCAAGAAGGGAACCCGAGACATGGCCCCATCGTCGCGTCCGTTCTGGACCCTCCCTGCGAAGCGGCTGGCCAACGCCGCCACGATCGCGCTCCTGCTCGGTATGGCACCCCTGCTCAGCGGCCCGGCAGCCGCGAGCGCCGCCCGGCCGACCCCCTGCAGCAGCGACCCGACCGCCCGGCTGACCACAGTGCCCAGCCCGGACGCCGTGCTCGGCTTCCCGCTCGGCGCGGGACAGGAGCGGGTCGTCACCAACGACGAGGTCCGGACATACCTCGGGGCGGTCGATCGCGCCTCGAACCGGGTCGTGACCGGCGTGATGACCACCAGTGTGCTCGGCCAGCCGTTGCCGTACGCGGTGGTGTCCAACGAACGCCACGTGCGGCCCGCCGCGCTCCGCGAGATCGCCGACGACATCCGGAACCTGCGCGACCCTCGCCGGACCAGCGCGCGAACGGCCGCCCGGACGGCGAAGGACAGCCCGGCCATCGTCTGGGTCACCGCGAACGTGCACGGCGGAGAGAAGAGCGGCGCCGACGCGGCGCTCAAGACGCTCTACGAGTTGGCAGCGGGTCTGTCCTGCGCTGTCGCCCAGCGCAACGACAACCTGGTCACCATCATCGTCCCCACTCAAAACCCGGACGGCCGTGACGCGACCCGCCGGCAGAACGAGTTCGGCTTCGACCTGAACCGGGACTGGTTCGCCCGCACCCAACAGGAGACCGACGGCAAGCTCGAACTGCTGCGCCGCTACCCGCCGCAGGTGTTCATCGACGCACACGAGATGGGCGGCCGGCAGTACTTCTTCCCGCCCAACGCCGATCCGATCCACCACGAGATCGCCGGGGAGGCGGTGGACTGGATCAACCGCATCGGCGAGGCCAACAAGGCCGGCTTCGGCTTCAACGGGGCCTGCGACGACACCGTCACCACCGAGTGCTACTTCAACTACGACACGTACGACATGTTCTTCATGGGCTACGGCGACACCGTGCCGACCACCGGCTTCGGCGCGGCCGGCATGACGTACGAGAAGGGCAGCGCGTCGGCGGTGGCCGACCGGGTCCAGCAGCAGTTCCACACCCAGTGGTCGACGCTCGGCTGGGCCGCCGCCAACAAGCGCGAGGTGCTGGACGGCTACTTCGACATCTGGACCGACGCGCTCGCCCAGGGCAGGGCGGGCACCCTGGAGCCGAACGAGGTGGTGCAGCCCACCAACGAGGTGCAGTTCCCGGTGCCGGACCTCACCATCCGCTCGTACTTCCTGCTGCCCGACCGGCAACTCGCCGACGTCCGCCAACTCGTCGAGCGGCTACGCCGGATGGACGTCGAGGTGTACGAGGTGCAGAAGACGACCCGGGTGCCCACCGCACGGGTCTTCGGCGGGCGTAGCGCCACGAACGTGACAGTGCCCAAGGGCGCGTACTGGATTCCGATGGACCAGCCGCAGAAGCACTGGATCCAGGCCGTCATGGGCGAGGACCCGTACGTCCCGTTCCCGTACTTCTACGACGTGTCGTCCTGGAGCAACCCGCTGCTGATGGGCATCAACACCATCTACACCGGAGACACCGTCCGGCCGAGGGCCGAACTGGTGCGCAAGGTCTCCGGCGGTCGCACCGGCGCGGCGTGGCCCTGGGGCTCGTACACGTACCCGCTGGACTCGGCCGCCGCCGCGGAGTTCACCTTCACCCTGCTCGGCCGTGGCGTACCCCTGGTCCGTGACCTCACGACCAGCAGGGTCGCCATCCCGGCGGCCACGGTGAACCGGACCGTGGACGAACTGGCCAAGGGGCTCGGCGTCACCCTGACCCCGGGCGGTCGGCCCGCCGGCACCCGCCTCGACCTGCCCGACGTGGGGTTGTTCCAGGGCACCGGCATCTCCACCACCTCGGGCTCGCACGGCGAGGCCCGCTACGTGCTCGGCAAGCGGTGGGGGCTCGACCTCACACCGGTCACCACGGCTGACATCAACGACAACACCGAGGCGTTCACCGGGCGTACCGTGCTGCTGGTGCCGGACGGCAGCAGCGCCACCGGCGGCCTGAGCGCCGCCGGGCAGGCCAACCTGCGCGACTGGATCGGCCGGGGCCACACCTACCTCGGGCTGCGCAACGAGGGCACCCGGGTCGCCCGCGCCGCCGGGCTCACCTCGACCACCGAGAAGACGAAGCCCGCTGACTACCTGGTGATCGGCTCGCACCTGCGCGTCGACGTCGACCGGAACAGCCCGGTGGCGCTGGGTCGCCCGGCGGAGGACTTCGAGTTCAACAACAGCGACCCGATCCTCACCCCGAGCACCACCGGGACGAACGTGCTCACCTACCCGACGGGTGACACCTTCTGGGCCAACGGTTTCACAGTCGGCGCGGAGACGTTGAAGGGCACGGCCGCCGTCGTCGACGAACCGACCGGCGCCGGTCGGGCGGTGCTGTTCGCGTTCAATCCGCTCTTCCGCGCGTACAACGAAAATGGCCTGCACCTGGTCGCCAACGCGCTGCTCTACCCGGCGACCGCCGCGTCGGACGCCCGACGCCCGGCCGGTGTCGACGCGGCGCGCGCCAGCGCCGCCGCCGCGCCGGTGACGCCGGACCTGAGCGGCGACTGGCGGCCGATCACCATCCAGGTGGCGGCCGGTGACCTGCCCCGCACCCGGGCGATCGTCGAACGCTTCACCACCGACGCGCAGGCGTCCGAGAAGAACGGTTCGGCGTACGTCGTGATCCCGAACCCGCAGGGGCTCCAGGTGGACGAACACCCGTTCGCCAGGGATCTGGTACGCGCGCTGCGCGACGCGGAGGTGCCGCTGCGGTCGGTGGTCAGCTGACCAACCCGTACACGGCGAAGCGCCCGTCCCCTCGGCTGGGGACGGGCGCTTCGGCGTCTGGTGAGGCTATGACCGGTGGGCGACCTCGGCGACGAACGCCTGCCAGGCCATCGGCTCGAAGACCAGCGCCGGCCCCTCCGGGTCCTTCGAGTCCCGCACGCCGACAATACCGGGGAGATTGTCCGCGACCTCTACACAGTCGCCACCGCTGGAGCCGCTGCGAGTGGACTTGCGCCACGTAGCGTCGATCAGGTCCATGACGTCACCACTTCCTTCATCAAGTCAGTTGACTGCCGCCGAGGTAGGGCCTCGTTCCGTATGGTCTCCCACTTCGACAGAAGCGTAGCCACGTCATCGTCGTTGTCGATGACCGCCCCGCCAAGCTGGTTCTCCAACTGGCCGACCCAGTTGCCATCGGCGGCCCGGGCCAGGATGAACGGGCCGGTCAGCCCGGCGTGCATGCTCACGTCACACGGCACGATGTGAACACTGATGTTCGGGCGTTCGGCCAAGGTCAACAAGTGCGTGATCTGCCCGACCATGACCGCCCGAAATTCCTCGCCCGCCCGCCGCAGCACCTCCTCCCCGATGACCGCAACGAATTGCGGTGCCTTCGGCTGAGTGAGGATCGACTGCCGGTCGAGCCGAGCCGAGAGCCGCTTGTTAACTTCCTCATCGCTGAGCATGTCGTCACAGCGAATGACCGCTCGGGCGTAGTACTCGGTCTGCAGCAGGCCGGGAATCAGGGACGGTTGCCAGGACCGGAGTTGAGTCGCGACACGTTCGGCGTCCAGCCACGGCAGGAACCAGGATGGTGCCCCCAGCTTCGCGACCATGCGCTCGAACAGGCCGCCGTTCTTGAACGCCCGGTCGGCACCCTTGATGAAGTCCAACGTCAGGGCCCGCGTCTCGCTCTCCACGGCGCTGACGTGGGAGGCGCTGAAGCCCGCGCCCCGGCCGAAGGCATCCTGGGTCATCCCGGAGGCCCCTCGGGCGCGGCGAATCTCGGCGACGATGAACGCGGCGAGCGGATGTGGCAGGTCGGCCATTTTGTGTTCTCCCCACAACTACTCACACCGCTATCCGGCGTGGAACGCTTCGTCAGCTCGACCCGATTCCGTGAGCCACCGTCTGAGCGTAATGGCCTCCACAGCGGAGTGTCACCAACGGCGCGGCCGGTGGGGGCTGATCCACTCGCTTTCCGGGAAGTCGGGGTGTTGGACGGCCAGGAACACCCCGACGTCCGCAAACCTGAGTGGATCGTGCCGCACGGGGGCGACCCGCCTACCGACCCGGCTCAGGGTTTGCGGGCGACGCCGCTGTAGCCGGTGCGGGCGACCTGTGGGTCCTCGGTGGCCGGCGGCTCGTCGTACGGCCACATGTTGACCAGCCCGGGCGACTCCAGGACGAAGTCGCCGAAGAACCGGGAGATGTCCGCGTGGCTCCTCGGCACGAAGGGGCTGTTCGCTCGCGCGTAGATCGCGGAGATCCGGGCCATCAGGTCGGGGTGCGTGTCGGTGCTGGCGTGCGACAGCGCCAGGTAGCTGCCGGGGGCGAGCGCGTCGCGGTAGGTGGCCACGATCCGCTGCGGATCCTGCTCGTCGGGCACCAGGTGCAGCACGAACATCATCAGTACCGCGACCGGGCTTTCGAATTCGATCGCGGCGCTGATCTCGGGGTGGCCGAGCACCTGCTCGGGGTCGCGCAGGTCGGCCTGGACCACCGACACCGTCGGCGAGTCGGCGAGCAACGCACGGCCGTGCGCGGAGACCACCGGATCGTTGTCGACGTAGACGACCCGCACGTCCGGGTCGATGCGGTGCGCGATCTCGTGGACGTTGTCCCGGGTCGGCAGCCCGGACCCGAGGTCGATGATCTGTCGGATGTCCCTCTCCTGCACGAGGTGCCGGACCGTCCGGGCGATCAGGTCACGACCCTGCCGGGCAGCCTCGGGCATCCACGGCGCCACCTGCAACACCATCTCGGCGGCGGCCCGGTCGGCGGCGAAGTTGTCCTTCCCGCCGAGGTAGTAGTCGAACATCCGCGCCGCGTTCGGCCTGTCCGGTTGCAGGGCTGCCTCCGACTGCGACTGCGACTGCGACTGCGTCATGATCGACCACCTCTCCCCCGGCTGTCCGGTCCCGCAGCATAACGCCCGCGATGATCGATTTTCGGCCCTCCGGGTCGGCTAGCGGACATCCGCCGGGCCGGATCGCGACAGCGCTCGCGGCACCCTTCGGCGCAGGCTGGCCGGGATCTGTGCCGACCGTCGGCACCCGGAGGAGGCTCGCGGCCCATGGGCGTACCCCGCGCAGGGACGGTGGTGATCGCCGGCGGTCTCGCCGTACTGCTGCTGGTCACCACGGCCGGGTGCAGACGGTCGCGTCCGTCACCGACACCGACCAGCGGCACGGCGACTGTCGGCCTGACGGTCAGCGCGTCGCAGCCGTCGTACCGGGTGGGTGAGCAGATCAGCCTGCTGCTGAGGCTGGTCAACAACCGCGACGCCGAGTGCCAGCTCAGTCGGGTGCCGGACGGGGCGGTGACGGTCATGTCGTTGACCCGCGACGGCACGGCGGTGGCGCCCGCGATCGGCGGCGCGGCCTACTACCGGGACTTCACCGCGTACCTGATCGAGAACCTGGTACGGGTGCCCCCGCGTGGGTCGGTGGAGCTGACGCTGGGCAGCGACCCGCAGAGCCCGGTCGGCGCGGCGCTGACCACCTCCGCGCCGGACGGGCGGGGCGGGGCCACCGTCACGTGGTGGCCGGTCGACCAACCGGGGGCGTACCGGCTGGTCCTGGGCTACCTGCGAGCGCCGCTGCGCGGTGTGCCGGCGGACGCCTGCGCCGCGACGGCCGAGCAGGGCACTGTCGCGTTCGAGGTGAGGGGCGGGTGACCGGGTTGCGGAGCCGAGTGCGAATGGGCGTCGTGCTGGCGGGCGTCCTGGTGCTGCTCGCCCCACAGGCGGCGTCCGCCGTGGTCAGCGTCAACAGCGACCTGCAAGCCGAGTACGCGGGCTGCGTCGGACAGATCCGCGGCTCCGGCAACGGCGCCGTGCTCGACGAGCTGGAACGCTCCGGCAAGCAAATCAAGGTGCGTAGACCCATTTTCGGCTCGGAGAGCAGCACCACCACGTACGTCCCGGGCAGTGACGTGCAGATCAACTGGGTGCCGGAGAACGACGGGCGGGCGCTGTCGGAGGAGGGGGCGGGTTTCACCGAGGACCAGTGCGCCACCCTGATCCACGAGATGAACCATGCCCTCGACGAGGTGAACGACACCAACCGGGGCCAGTTCTGCACGCAGGGCGGTCAACAGGCCAGCACTGCGGACCCGGCCGAGGTGCACGCGGTGTTGGCGGAGAACGCGTACCGCAAGGCGGTCGGTGTGCCACTGCGCACGACGTACAGCGGTGTGAAACTCCCGTCCAACGGCAAGGACTGCGACCAGCCCAAGCCCCGACCGCCCGGTGGTGGCGGTTGTTCGATCTCGGTGATCGGCAAGGGTTACCGGTGCGCGAACAGCAACGGCGACCCGCACCTGCTCACCTACGACGGTCTGCGCTACGACTTCCAGGCCGCCGGTGAGTTCGTCCTGACCCGCTCGACGACCGACGACTTCGAGGTCCAGGTACGACAGACGATGTTCCCGGCCAGCTCGGTGGTGGCCGTCAACTCGGCAGTCGCCGCTCGGGTGGCCGGTGACCGGGTCGGCGTGTACGCCACACCCGACGGTCCTGCGGTCCGGGTGAACGGCGCCGCGCCGGTGTCCGCGCCGGACGGGGTGAAGCTGCCGCACGGTGGCACCGTCACCACCTGGGGAGACGGCACTGTGACAGTGCAGTGGCCGGGCGGCGCGCGACTGACCGCGCAGCCGATCGGGGTGTGGGGGCTGAGCGTGAGCGTCAGCGCGCCCACCGCCTGGGCCGGGACGCTGCAGGGTCTGCTCGGCGACCATGACGGTGACCCAGGCGACGACCTGACGGTCCGCAACGGCAAGCGGGTGGCGCAGCCGCCCACCTTCGAGGCGCTGTACCCGGGCTTCGCCGACAGTTGGCGCGTCGAGGCGCAACGGTCGCTGTTCGATTACGAGCCGGGGCAGAACACCGGCACGTTCACCGACCGGCGGTTCCCGGACCGACTGCTCACCGTCGGGGACCTGCCCAACCGGGCCACCGCCGAACTCGTCTGCCGGCGCGCCGGTGTCACCGACCCGCAGATTTTCGCCGACTGTGTGCTCGACGTCGGCCTCACCGGGCAGGTGGCGTTCGCCGAGGACGCCGCCCGCGCGCAGCGCGACGTGCCTGCCGCCGGTGATGTCGAGCTGGAGGTGACCCGGGCCGGCGCCACGGCCGCGACGAAGGTGCCGGGCCGGGCCGGTCAGAAGATCTTCGTGGAGGTACCCGCCGCCACCGTGCCGGATCGCTGCGGCGTGTTGCTGCTGCTCGACCCGCAGGGCCGGCAACTGGCGACCGGCTGTGTCATCTCCGGTGCCGGCTTCATCGACACGACCACGTTGACGGCCACCGGCGACCATCAGGTGGTGCTCGATCCGTGGGATGCCGACCTCGGTCGGGCAACCGTACGGGTCGTTGCGGTGACCGACGAGGAGAAGACGCTCACGCTGGACGGGCCCGCGGTCCGGGCGACGCTCGCCCAACCGGGCGCGGTCAGCCGCCTGGCCTTCGACGGCCGCGCCGGTCAGAAGATCTTCCTCCAGGTCACCGACGCCACAGTGCCGGACCGGTGCAACCTGCTGCGCCTGCGCGACCCGGCCGGTGAACAGGTGACCAGCGGCTGCGTGATCGGCGGCCAGGGACATGTCGACGGGTTCGTCCTGCCAGCCACCGGCCGGTACGTGCTGGAGGTCGACGGGACCTCCACCGACACCGGCTCGGCGGACGTGCGGCTACGCGACGCTCACGACGAGGAGGCCGACAGCGTCGCGGACGGCCGAGCCGCCACCCTGACCGTCAGCAGACCGGGTGCGGTGAGCCGGCTGAGGTTCACCGCCGACGCCGGTCGTCGCGTCACCGTCGTGGTGACTGCCGGGAGTCTGCCTGACCGGTGCGGCATCCTGCTCCTGACCGGCCCGGACGGCGACCCGATGGGCAGCGGCTGCATCATCGGCGGGACCGGCCGGTTCGAGACGGGTCCGCTGCCGAAGCGCGGCACGTACACCCTCGTGCTCGACCCGTGGGCGGACGACACCGGCTCGGCCACCGTCATCATGCGCCAGGGGCGCTGACTGCGGCGGCTGTTGTGGGGGCCGACCCTTCCCGGACGAGCGTGATGTCTGTGAGTCATCGTGATGACTCACAGACATCACACACTTCGGGGAGTGCGTCAGGTGCCAACCCGAACGTGCTTGCTTCAGCGCCTCGGCGGGGCAGGCTCGGGGAGGGTACGGAACAGCAGCCAACTGAGCGCGGGCATCAGAATCAGCGGGGCGAGGGCGACCTGGAGGGAGATCGCGTCGGCGACACCGCCGATGAGTGGACTGACCAGGCCGCCGGCGCTGACGGCCAGGCCCAGTGTGATGCCACTCGCGGTGCCGACGCGGGTCGGAAGATAGTCCTGGCCAAGGGTGATCTGGAGAGAGAACGGAATGTAGAGCCCGGCCGAGGTGAGCGCCACGAACAGATAGAACGCCGGCCCGGGGACGAGCACTACCCCCGCGACGGCGGCGACGCTCACCAGGTACGACCAGCGCACGACGGTGACCCGGTCCCAGCGGCCGGCCAGGTTGCCCCCGAGCACCGTACCCACCGCTCCACCGAGGTAGAGCACCACCAGCGCCGCCGTTCCCGCCGAGGTTCCCCCGCCGGTGCGCTGCGGCGCGTAGAGCGCCAGGAATGTGCTCAGACCCGCGAACGCGATGGAGCGGCAGACCACGGCCAGCGACAGCCGGCCGAACGACGCCCTGTCGTCGGTCCCGATCCACCGCGGAGTGTCGGAACCGGCCCCCGTCGTCGGACGCAGCGCGCGAAGGACGGGCAGGCACAGCACGCTGCCCGCGAGGGCCGGCACCACGAGCAACGGAGTGAGTCGCAGACCGCGGCTGGCGACGACGGCGGCGACCAGAATGGGCGCTACGGCGAAGCCGAGGTTGCCGCCGAGGGAGAACCAACCCATCCCGGCGTGGCTTCCGCCGCTGGCGATCCGCGCGACCCGGGCGGACTCGGGGTGGTACGCCGCGACTCCGATCCCGGAGACGGCCACGAACGCCAGCGTCATCGGGTACGAACCGGTGATTCCGCTGCATGCGATTCCCAGTCCGCCCAGGATCGTGCTCAGTGGCAACAGCCAGGGCATTGCCCACCGGTCCGTCAGCGCACCGAACAGCGGTTGCGCCACCGAGGAGAGCAGCGAGGCGGCGAGCACAAGGCCGGAAGCTGCCGCGTAGGTGTAGGCACGCTCGGCGATGAAGAACGGTATGAGCGCCGCCACAGCCCCCTGGTAGACGTCCACGCAACCATGCCCGACGGATAGCAGGATGATCGTTCTGTTTCTCGGCACGCCGCTATGCTCGCCGCTTCCCGGCCTGTCGGGCTTCCGATAATCTGCCAACCAATGACGAAAATCCGCCATCGGCCGGTGGCACCGACTCGCGCCCAGCAGCTGGCGTCCGGGTCCGTCATCGACGTGCACCGCCACGACGACCATCAGATCGTCTACGCCGCCCGTGGCGTGCTGGCCATTACCACCGACGCGGGTTCCTGGGTCGTCCCCGCCAGCCGCGCCATCTGGGTGCCCGCCGGAACCGCGCACGCGCACCAGGCCCACGGCGCACTCGAACTGCACCTGATCGGCCTGCCCGCGACCGAGGACCCGCTGAATCTGACGGAGCCGACCGTACTGGCCGTCGGGCCGCTGCTGCGCGAGCTGATCCTCGCCTACACCCGCGCACCCCAGGATGACAGCCCCGCGCGTGCGCGGCTGCGGGCCGTTCTGCTCGACCAGTTACGGTCCTCGGCCACGCAGCCCGTGCGCCTGCCCACGCCCACCGAGCCCCGACTGAAGGCACTCTGCGCGATCCTGTACGCCGACCCGGCCGACAACCGCACCCTGGCCGCGCTCGGCAGGCAGGTCGGCGGAAGCGACCGTACGCTGTCCCGCCTGTTCCGCTCCGACCTCGGCATGACCTTCCCGCAGTGGCGTACCCAACTGCGGCTGCACCGTGCTCTGGTGATGCTGGCCGAGGATGTTCCGGTCACCGCCGTGGCGCATCGGTGTGGATGGTCCTCCGCCAGCGCGTTCATCGACGTCTTCCGCCGGGCCTTCGGGCACACCCCGGGCAGACACGAGCGCGGATAGCAGGGACGGCCGGCTGACCCGACGAACGGGCCAGCCGACCGTCGCGGCGTCAGCCGGTGGCGCAGATGGTGCCGTTGAGGGTGAACGCCGTGGGCAGCACGTTCGGCCCGCCGTACGCGCCGACGAAGCCGGCGCTCACCGTGCCGCCGGCGGCGATCTGCCGGTTGTCGGTGGTGGGCGTGACCCGCACCGCGGTGCCGACCTGTTCCCAGGTGGCGCTCCAACCGCTGCTCACCTGTTGCCAACCGGTGGGCCAGGTCCAGGTGAGCGTCCAGCCGTTGATGGGGCTGGACCCGTTGTTGATGATCTCGACGCCACCGATGTAACCGTTGCCCCAGTCGTTGTTGGCGCTGAAGCGGACGGTGCACGTACTGGCGGCAGGGCTGCCGGTGGCGAAGGTCAGCGGCGGTGAGGCCCAGGAGACCCGCCCGGCGGTGTCGCGGGCCAACACGTTGACTGTGTACCTGCTGCCCGGCACGAGGTTGTCGACGGTGAACGAGGTGCTCGTCGTCTCGCCGACCTGCTCGCTGACCGCGCCGAACTGCCGGTGCACCTCGTACTTGGCGATCGGGCTGGCGCCCGGGGCGGACGCCGGCCAGGTGATCGTCGCGGCGCGGTCGGTGACGCCGCTCGCGGTCGGCTGGCCCGGTGCCGTCGGCCGTCCGGCGGTGGTGCCGGCCGCACGCAGCACGAGCGTCGTCAACGAGTACGCGGGCAGCGTCCGGCTGGTCGCCGAGCCGGACTGGCTGGTGACGATGCCGGTGGCCCCGTTGGTGAGGGTGGACACCGTCGGCGCGACGGTCGACGGGGTGAACCCGGAGTAGTCGATGGTGACCGGGTGGTCGTTGTCCGGGTCCTTGTTCACCAGAAGCACGGCGAGGTCACCGTTGCTCCGGCGGACGGCGTGGGCGGTGACCAGGGGCTCGTCGGTACCAGCGCGAACGAACTGGTCGCCGGTCTTCGCGAAGAGCTTCATCATGCTCAGCCCGTGGTACGGCGCGAACGGTGTGTTCAGCGGCGGTTGACAGACCGAGCCGTCCTCCGTGCAGGCTCCGCTGGAGAGCATCCCGAAGTCGCCGTAGTCGGTCTGACCGGCCACCTGCGTCACGGTGCCCATGCCGTTGTGCACGTTCCACCAGTGGGCGGTGAAGACGCCGTTCTCCAGCAGACCGCTGTAGACGTCGGCGAGGAACAGGGCGGCCGGTTGGGTGTTCCGGCCGGCGTCGACGTTCAGCTCGGTGAAGCTGATGCCGATGCGGTCGGCGTTCGGGCCGGCGTACCTGGCGAGCTGCTGCCGCAGCAGGTAGGTGGCGTCGGGGAGGTGGTTGACGCGGGCCAGCGACTCGGCGGCGGTGCCGCCCGGGTACCAGTGCACGTCCACGAAGTCGATCTTCGGGCCGGCGATGGAGAGCACTGTCTGGTTCCACGGGCCCGGATCGCTGCCGGCGGTGATCCCGTCCGGCCAGTTGCCCGGCATGGTCAGCACCGCTCCGACCTTGATGCTCGGGTCGACAGCCTTCATCGCGTCGGCGTACTCGACGACCAGCCTCGCGTACTGTGTGGCGCTCTTGTCGGGGTGGTCGTCGGCCTCCCACGCGGATCCGTAGTGGCCGTTGCCGTAGTTCTCGTTGCCGACGGTCCAGTAACGCGCGTCGTAGCCCTTGGTCACGTTGGCGTACCGCACCCAGTCGGCTGCCTCGGCGGGCGAGCCGGTGCCGTAGTTCGCGATGATCATCGGCTGCGCGCCGACGCGCCGGACCGCCGCCATGAAGGTGTCGAAGTCGGTCCCCGGCGCGACGTAACCGCCGGGCGCGGTGTGGTCCTTCCAGTGGTAGATGTCGGCGTACGAGCCGCCGGGGTAGCGCATCATCTGCACACCGGCATCTCTGAGCAGGTCCGACGTCTCGGCGGTGCCGAGGTTCGAGTCCCAGATGGCGTGGTTGACGCCGAGAGCGGTGTCCGGCACGCTCGCCAGTCCCGCGCGGGTGTTGACGGTCACGGTGACCGGGTCGGCCGCCGCGCTGGCGGTTGGTGGGTTGACGCCCGCGAGCGCGCTCGCGGCGAGCAGCAGGCCCGCCAGGAGTGCTGCTCGGGTCTTCGGTTTACGCATGGGCGGGGTTCCTTCGCGCAGAGGAGCCGCCCGACCGGTCAGGGTGCGAACCGGTGACGGGCGATCTCGTGGACGGCAGACTCGGGTTGGTCCATCGCTCGTGTCACCGCCCCCCGAGATCACATGTGATCCCGGCTGCCCAGTGGACGGACGTCAGCCCCGCGCGCGGCTCTTCATCGACGTACCACAATGGCACTGTCGGTTGGACAATCTCAAGATGCGTCAGACGTCGTCTTCGCCGCGCTCCCCGCGCCCGGAGCGACGCCCGCGGACACTCACGGCGGCCAGCAGAGTGACGACCGCGGCGGCGAGTTGCAGCACGCCGCCGAGCAGTTCGACGATGCCGGAGAGGGCAGTAGCGTCTGGCAGATGGGTCATGAGACGGCCTCCGGGTTCGTGCCCACCGTCCGCTTCCTGCGGAAGGCCCTCCCCCGGGCTCAGCGGTGACCACGTGAGCGCCGCCCTCATTGTGACATCCACCCTCCAGCGGTGGAAGCCGTGAACGCCCCGACATGAGATCGACAGTCGTCGAACGTTACAGCTTGACGAACGGCATGTTATCGCTCACAGTCGATGCGAGGCGGTCAGCGTCCGCGGCTCACCGGGAGGCCCCTCGCTGGTTCGACCTCAGTGGTCAGGACGTCCCCGGGGCAGGTGGACGTCGCATCAGGTTCCGTCAGCAGCCGCCGGTGACGCGCGGCGGACGTCGCGCGCCCCGGGGCCACCCTGGCGCCGTCGTCGATCCGCCTGCGCCGGACCGCCGTGCTGCCGCCGGGTCCCCGACTCACGACAAGAGGAACCGCCGATGAGATCAAGGATCGCACTGCTGGCCGCCACGCTGGCGACGGCCCTGGCGACGATGACGGCAGTGGTCACGGTCGCCACCCCGGCGTCGGCCGCGACGCTCACCCAGGTGACCAACTTCGGCACCAACCCGACGAACCTCCAGATGCACCTGTACGTGCCGGACCGGGTCGCGGCCCAGCCGGCCCTGCTCCTCGCCCTGCACTACTGCACCGGCAGCGGTCCGGCGGTGCACAGCGGCTTCGGCCTGAGCACCCTCGCCGACCGCTACGGCTTCATCGTGATCTACCCGTCGGTGACCCGGAGCAGCAAGTGTTGGGACGTATCGTCACCGCAGGCCCTGCGGCGCGACGGCGGCAGCGACCCGGTGGGCCTCAAGTCCATGGTCGACCACGTCCGGAGCCGCTACCCGGTCGACGCCAACCGGATCGGCGTGGGTGGGTTCTCCTCCGGCGCCATGATGACCAACGTCATGGTCGGCCTCTACCCGGATGTGTTCCACGCCGGGTTCAGCTCCTCCGGGGTCCCGTTCGGGTGCTTCGCCACCACCAACGGCGCGGAGTGGAACAGCGAGTGCTCCGGCGGCCGGATCGTCAGGACCGGGCAGCAGTGGGGTGACCTGGTCCGCAACGCCTACCCCGGTTACTCAGGCAAGCGTCCTCGGTTCCAGATCTGGCACGGCACCACGGACACCACGTTGAGCTACGTCAACTTCGGCGAGCAGATCAAGCAGTGGACCAACGTGCTGGGCGTGTCGCAGATCCCCAGCTTCACCGACTCCCCGCAGGCCAGCGCCACCCGTACCCGGTACGGAGGCACCGGCGGCACGGCGCCCGTCGAGGCGATCAGCTTCCAGGGGTACGGCCACTCCATCCCGTTCGACGCCGCGCAGGCCATCCGGTTCCTCGGCTTCGACACCACGAGCGCCACCACGCCGCCACCCGGCGGCACGTCGGCGCCACTGCGCAACGCGGCCGCCAACCGCTGCCTAGACGTCCCGTCGCGGTCGCAGACCAACGGCACCCAACTGACGTTGTGGGACTGCAACGGCGGCACCAACCAGCAGTGGACGTCGACCGCCGCGAAACAACTCCAGGTGTACGGCACGAAGTGCCTGGACGCCGAGGGTGCCGGAACCTCGCCCGGCACGCGGGTGATCATCTGGGACTGCAACGGCGGCACCAACCAGCAGTGGAACGTCAACACCGATGGCACGGTGACCGGCGCACAGTCCGGCCTGTGCCTGACGCCCAACGCCGCCGGAACCGCCAACGGCACCCCTGCGGTCCTGTCGAGCTGCAACGGCTCGAACAGCCAGCGGTGGTCCCGAAGCTGACGCGCTGACCGACGGCGGCGTACACCGTCGGTTGTTCGTGCGGTTGTTCGTGCGGGTGTGCGTCCCGCTGCTCGGGCCCGGACTCCGAACAGCGGGACGCAAACCGGCGGCCAGGGCCGGGATCGACGGTCGCCATCAGGGCGGCCCAGCTGTGGGCCACTGCTCAGCGAGGTGCGCTGGGCAGGTGGGCGGGCCGGTCGTCGTCGTACGACTGTCCCGGCTGCTGCGGTGCCCTGGAATCCCGGTGGCCGTTCACGCCTCGGCCGCGTGGCGCGCGGGTCGCCCGGTGGTGGTCTCGGGCCGTCTCGCGCCGGCCACGTGCCACCCGCCCCACGCCACGATCGTCATCCGTCACGCCTCGGGCCAATGGCGACAGCTCCGTCACGGCGGCCTGAGATCGGTCGAGTATCGACGACTGTCCGTCACGTTAGCGTTAACAGTGAGCGATTGTCCATAGACAATCGATGACTCGGCTACGGCATCAGGTCGACAGCGACGCCGACGACAGTCGTGAGCGCGGGCCGAATAGCCTTGCGGCATGCGGGGACGATTCGGCGCGGCCAGACGCTGGTACGGGGAGCACCCGTTGGTCCGTCGTACGGTCCTCGCGCTCGTGGTGGGGATCGTGGTGCTGACCGGCGGCACGGTGGCCAGCGTGACGTGGATCCGCGACACCGCGGAGGGCCACCTCTACGGCGAGTCCGAGGTGCCGGACGCCCCGGTCGCCCTGGTCCTGGGCACCAAGGTGGACGCCGACGGCACGCCCTCACCCGTCCTCGCCGCCCGGTTGGAGATCGCGCGGCGGCTGTTCGACGCCGGCAAGGTGCGGGCGATCCTGGTGTCCGGCGACAACATGAACGCCGACTACAACGAGCCCGCCGCGATGCGGACATGGCTGGTGGAGCGGGGCGTACCAGCGCACAAGGTGGTGCCGGACTACGCCGGCTTCGACACGTACGACTCGTGTGCGCGCGCTGAGCGGATCTTCGGGGTGCGGCGAGCCACTGTGGTGACCCAGACCTTCCACCTTCCGCGCGCCGTGGCACTGTGCCGCCGCCTCGGCATCGACGCCAACGGAGTGGGCGACGACAGCGCGAAGCGGTACGCCCAGACGTGGTGGTTCAGTTCGTACCGGGAGAACGGCGCCTGTCTGAAGGCAGCGCTGGAGTTGCTCTCCGGTCGGGATCCGGCACACCTCGGCCGCCGGGAGACCGGCGTCGACGAGGCGTTGCGCATCGACTAGGCAAGGTCACGAGCGTCTTGGTGCGGCGCTGTCGCGGACGATGAGTTCGGTGGCGAGTTCGACCCGGGGGCTCTCGGTCCTCTCGCCGCTGGCGAGGCGCAGCACGGTCCGCGCGGCCAGCATGCCCATCTCGGCCAGGGGTTGCCGGACGGTGGTCAGCGGTGGCGAGCACCAGCGCACCTCCGGCAGATCGTCGAAGCCGACCACACTGACGTCGTCGGGCACCCGCAGACCCCGTTTACGGACCGCCTCGTAGACGCCGAGGGCCATCTGATCGCTGGAGGCGCAGATGGCGGTGGGCGGGTCGGGCAGGGCCAGCAGTTGCGTACCCGCTGTGAAGCCGGCCTCGTGGTAGAAGTTGCCGGGGCGGATCAGGGCGTCGTCGATGGGGATCCCGGCGGCGCCGAGGGCGGCCCGGTAGCCGTCCATCCGGGCCCGGCTGCACATCAGGTGCGGCGGGCCGGCGATGAAGCCGATGCGGCGGTGGCCGAGGCTGATCAGGTACTGGTTGGCGCTGAGGCTGCCCGCCCAGTTGGTGGCGCCGATGGTGGGTGACTCCTGCGGGTCGACCCCGGCCGGGTCGATGATGACGACCGGCAGGTGGAGCCGGCGCAGCTCGGCCTGCAACGGTGGGTTCACCATCGAGGTCACGAAGATGATTCCCTCGGTGGACCGCGTACGCATGTTGTCGAGCCACTGCTTGGCCGAGGAGATGCGCCAGTGGATGGCCGACACGACGGTGCCGACGCCACTGGTCTGGCCGACGTCCTCCACCCCACGAATGATCTCCACGGCCCACGGGCTGTCCAGGTCGTTGAAGACCAGATCGATGAGGGCGGCGTCGGTACGCCGTGACGGTGAGCGGCGGCGGTAGCCGTGCCGGTTCAGTAGCTCCTCGACGCGTTCCCGGGTGTCGGGGGCGACGTCGGAGCGGCCGTTGATGACCCGGGAGACGGTGGGCACGGAGACTCCGGCCAACCGCGCGATCATGGCGATGGTGACGTTTCGGCCGTTCTCCGTGCCCACGGTCCCCCCTGCGGAGCTATGGATCTCCGAAACTTTCAATGCTTCGCCGGTAATGCCGATCGATGGCCGGCACGCTACGAGCTGTTGTCCCAGCGGTCAAGACCTCTGTCCTATTGCGAAAAGAGCGGCTAGCGTAAGCAGGGCCTCCAGTGATCCAGGACCGCGATTTTCCGGAAGTTCCAGACAGCCCGTCCAGAGGAGTGCTCGTGTCGACCGACATCGCTAACGTGGCGACCGCTATCCGGTCGATCCGCAATCCCATCCTCGCCGGCTTCCACCCGGACCCGTCGATCCTGCGCGTCGGCGACGACTACTACCTGGCCACCTCGACCTTCGAGTGGTATCCGGGTGTGCTCGTGCACCACTCGCGTGATCTGGTGAACTGGCGCAGCCTGGGTGGGATCATCACCGACCGGCGCCTGCTCGATCTGCGCGGATGCGGCGACTCCAACGGAGTGTGGGCGCCCGACCTGACGTACCACGACGGTCAGTTCCACCTCGTCTACAGCGACGTGGCCAGCTTCGCCAGCGGCTACTGGGATCCGCAGAACTTCCTGGTCACCGCAGAGGACATCACCGGCCCCTGGTCCGATCCGGTGAAACTGCACGGGCGCGGGTTCGACGCGGCGCTGTTCCACGACGACGACGGCACCACCTGGTTGCTGGGCATGAGCGCGGACTGGCGGCCCGGCCGCGACCGCTTCGGTGGCATCGAGATCCAGCAGTACGACCGTGCCGCACGCCGTCTGGTCGGCAGCCCTCGCATCCTGTTCACCGGCTCCCCGGCCGGGGTCACCGAGGGTCCACACCTGTACCGCCACGACGGCTGGTACTGGCTGATCACCGCCGAGGGCGGCACCAGTTGGGAGCACCAGGTCACCGTGGCGCGGTCCCGGGAGCTGTTCGGACCGTACGAGGTGGACCCGGACGGGCCACTGCTCACCTCCTTCGGGCGGCCCGACCTGCGGTTGCAGAAGGCGGGGCACGGCAGTCTGGTCCACACGCAGAACGGCGAGTGGTACCTGGCCCACCTGGTTGGTCGCCCGTACTCCCCGCTGGGCAACTGCGTGCTGGGTCGGGAGACAGCGATCCAGCGGGTCGAGTGGCCGTCGGGCGGCTGGCCGCGCATCGCCGGAGGGGTGCCGGCGGACGACGTCGTCGCACCCGACCTGCCCGCGCACCCCTGGCCGGCGGAGCCCGAGACGGACCACTTCGACGCCCCCGAGCTGGGCCGGTGCTGGTCCACGCTGCGTCGGCCGGCCACCCCGGACTGGGTCGACCTGCGCACCCGCCCGTCGTACCTGCGGGTCCACGGCGGGCAGTCGCCGGTCGGTCGACAGGCACCCAGCCTGATCGGGCGGCGCGTCGGCGCAAGGGAGTGCTCGCTGGAGACCGTTGTGGAGTTCGCACCGGCCGACCACCGTCAGCTCGCCGGGATCACCGCCTACTACAACACGCTCAACTGGCACCACCTCTACCTGACCCGGGCCGACGACGGCCGGACGGTGCTGGAGCTGCTCAGCTCCGACAACGGGCGGCGCACCGCGTACCCCGAGCTGACCGTCGATGTCGACGGCGTCACCCGGGTCGGCCTGCGGGCCGTCTTCGACGGGCCGGCGGTGCGCTTCGACTACGACCTCGGCGCCGGTTGGCAGCGGCTACCTGTCGAACTGGACGCGACCATCCTGTCCGACGAGCACGCCGCGCTGATCATCGACGGTGAGCCGGCGGCGTGGGGCTTCACGGGGGCGTTCCTGGGCCTGTGGGTACAGGACCTGGGTGGAGACGGCGTGCACGCCGACTTCGACCTGGCCACCTACCGGGAACAGTGACCACGCGGACGGCACTCGGCGGGTGCCGTCCGCGTGCCCACTCCTCCTACCTGGCCTGAGCGGCGACGGCCCGCAGTTGGCCGAGAGTGGTGCGGAACCCGCGGCCGGAGGCGGCCGGGTCCTCGGCGTTCAGGCCGCTGACGGCCATGGTCTGCGAGCGGGTCGTGGCGACGGCCTCCGCGCCGGACCCGTTCAGGTCGAACACGCCGAAGTCGCCGCTGAGCGTCCGGAACGTCGAGGCCGCCGGGTCCTGGGCGAGGTAGAGCACCACGACCTGGCCGGCCTCGAGCTTCGACATGTGCGCCATGTCCGGCACACCGGCGGGCAGCTGGGCGAGCGTGATCCGCACCCCGGCCCGCACTGTCGATCCGGTCGTCGCGCTCAGCACCTCGTCGACCCGGAATCCGGTCTCCTCGACCTCACCGCGTACCACCAGGTCCGCGGTGTCGCTGAGCTGCCGCACTGTGGCGTACCCACGCAGCTTGCCCTTGATCGGCGGGGGCGCGACGTCCGTCGGCGTGGCGGCGCTGCTCGGGGCGGCGCTGCTCGGGGCGGGCCCGGCGGCCCGGTCGGCGTCACCGCCGCTGCCGCAGGCGGCCAGGGCCGCGACGGACAGCACGGCGGCGGCCGTGGCCCACAGCGGCCGGGTACGGCGAAGGTCGACTGCCATGGAACGCTCCTCGCGTCTCGGTGCCGTCCCGGGCCGTCTCGCTCGGAACGCGGCACTGCTTACGCCTTCTATCTGTGCGTCCCGGGCACCGAGTTCCATTTTTTTCGGGCTCAGCTTTTCGGGGGTCAGCGCCGCTCGCGCGCGAGCTGACGAAGCTCGGCAAGCGTGGTGACGAACGCGCGACCCGCAGCGGTGGCGTCCTCGCTACGCAGACCGGTCACCGACATCGCCGGTGACCGGCTGGTGGCCGTTTCCCCGGCGAGGTCGAAGATCCCGAACTCCCCGCCGAGCGGGTGGTAGACGCGCGCAGCCGGGTCGACGAGGCCCAGGTAGAGGACGCTCGGCCGGCCGGCCGTCCCGGCCAGTTCGGCGGCCACGATGATCTCGGTGGGCACCGGGGCGCCCGGGGCGCGGTACAGCACCTCCGCCACGCGGTAGACCGCCCGCCCGTCCGTCACCGACGCCACCTCCCCGCGGACCACCAGGTCGGCCGTGTCGGTGAGGTGGCGCACGGTGCCGTACCCACGATTCTTGGCGGCCGTGCCCGGCGGCGCCGGCCGAGCGGCCGGACGGGTCGCCTCGGGTGACGGGATCGCGGCCGGGGGCGCGTCGCCGGACCGGCGCGCGAGCCCTCCGCCGATCCCCGCCACCACCAGGACCAACGCGGCCGCCGCGAGCGCGGGCCGCGACGACACGAAGGCCTTTCTTCGGGTACGCGGCTCCTGCGTGATCGCCGCGAGCAGGCGACGGCGGTGCACCTCGTGCCGGCCCTCCGGCAGGTCCTGGTCGCCGGGGTGGGGGGCGATCCTCGCCCACTCGGCCGGGTCCGGCGCGCTCACTGGCTGCCCTCCCGTACGAGCGAGGCGTCCACGATCGGCGGTCGCGCGGCGCGCGGTGGCGCGTCGACGAGGGTACGGAGCCGGGCGCGGGCCCGCGACAGCCGGGAGCGCACCGTACCGACCGGAACACCCAGCGCCTCCGCGGCGGACTCGTAGTCGAGGCCCTCCCACAGGCACAGGGTCAGCACCTCGCGCTCGGATCGACGCAGCCGGGCGAGCGCGTCGATGGCGGCGGCGATGCGGCGGCTGTCGTCGAGTCTGCCGGCGACCTCGTCGGCGTGATCGGGCAGTGTGAAGTCGGAGGCGAGCAGCGCGGCGGCCACCCTGCGGTAGCGACGGTTGCTGCGGGCGTGGTTACGGGCCTCGTTGGTGGCGATGCCGAGCAACCAGGGACGCAGCGACCCACCCTCCTCGGTGACCCGCTCCCGGGAGCGCCAGGCCTGCAGGTACGTGGCGGCCATGACGTCCTCCGCCGTGGCCCAGTCGGCGGTCAGCCGGAACGCGTGGTTGTACACCGAGCGCGCGTACGCGTCGAACAGCTCGGCGAACGCGCCGGGGTCACCGGCTCGCACCCGAGCGCGCAGACTCGACTCCATGACCATCTTCTGTCCGTCGGACGGTGCTGGTTCCGACGGACCGGCCCGTTGATCAGTTACGGCCCGACGATAGCCACCGGCAGGTACGTCCCGCCAACGACGGGATGAACAGAGGCCGTCACGCCTCGCGGTCGTCGATTGACGGCGAATCGACGTACTGGTATCTGTTAATACAGTTTCCTGATGCTTGGCGCGGCGCGGCAGTTCGGCGCCGTAGGGCACCGCGCACCGACCGGCTGGCGGCACGCCGCCCCTTCCCCGAGGAACACCCATGGTTCACAAGAGAACAGCCGCCTACGTCGTGGGCACCCTGCTGATCGGCGTCGCCGCCCTCGGCTACGGCCTGCCGTCGGCGAGCGCCGCGACCGCCGGCCCGATCACCGGCCTGGGCGGCAAGTGCGTCGATGTCGCGGGCGCCAGCTCGGCCAACGGCACTGCCGTCCAGCTCTACGACTGCAACGGCAGCGCGGCCCAGACGTGGACCGTCGGAAACAGCGACAACTCGATCCGAGCCCTGGGCAAGTGCCTCGACGTCACCGCCGCGTCGACAGCCAACGGCGCCAAGGTGCAGCTGTACGACTGCAACAACACCGGCGCGCAGAAGTGGACCGCCAGCAACGGCGCGCTCGTCAACACCGCCTCCGGCAAGTGCCTCGACGTCACCGACCGGAGCACCGCCAACGGCGCCCGGTTGCAGATCTGGACGTGCGGCGGCACCACGAACCAGCGGTGGACCCTGCCGGGCGGCGGCACTCCCACCACTCCCCCGCCCACCACCCCGACCGGCACCAACCTCGACGACCCGGCGAAGAAGGACGTCGCCATGCATCTCGTCTCGGCCGCCGAGAACTCCTCGCTCGACTGGCGCGCGCAGTTCTCCTACATCGAGGACATCGGCGACGGGCGCGGCTACACCGCTGGCATCATCGGCTTCTGCTCCGGCACCGGCGACATGCTCGAACTGGTCGAGGCGTACACCCGCACCAAGCCGGGCAATGTGCTCGCCGGCTACCTGCCGGCGCTGCGCAACGTCAACGGCACCCCGTCACACTCGGGCCTCGACCCGAACTTCCCCCGCGACTGGCGGACCGCCGCCAACGACCCGGTGTTCCAGGCCGCCCAGGAGGCCGAACGCGACAGGGTCTACTTCAACCCATCGGTACGCGACGGCAAGAACGACCAGGTCCGGGCGCTCGGCCAGTTCGCCTACTACGACGCGGCGGTCATGCACGGGTACGAGGGCATGCGCCAGATCCGCAGCCGCGCCCTGAACCGGGCCAAGCCGCCAGCCCAGGGCGGCGACGAGCGGACCTGGCTGAACGCCTTCCTCGACGAGCGGGTCCTCGAAATGAGGAAGGAAGCGGCCCACTCGGACACCTCCCGCGTCGACACCGCCCAGCGGGTGTTCCTCAACAACGGCAACTTCAACCTCAACACGCCCCTGACGTTCGCCGTCTACGGCGAACAGTTCCGCATCGGCTAGCTCGCTGAGTGGTGGCGGGGTCGCCGGCACGGGAGTTTCCGTTCGCCGACGACCTCGCCGCAAGGCTCTTTGCCGCGATCGGCGTGCCCACACCGCCGCCACGGGTGAGACTGGCAGGCTTGGTCTCCGTGAACGACGGCAAGGATTGGTACGCATGGCACAGCTCGTACGCCGAAGATGACTCACCGCTGGCACGGCGGCTACGGCTGGTTCAGCAGCACATCGCCGCGTGGTTCGACGAGCGACCGGGCAAGCCTGTGTCGGTGGTCAGCATGTGTGCCGGTCAAGGTCAAGACGTCCTGGACGTGCTGGCCACCCGCCCCGACGCCACACGGGTCGATGTCACGCTGATCGAGTACGACCCGCGCAACGTTGCCGCAGCGCGAACCAGAGCAGTCACCGAAAACCTCAAGACGGTGACCGTCATGCAGGCCGACGCGGGTGACCTCGCCTCCTACCGACAGGTGGTGCCCGCCGACCTCGTCATCATGGCGGGAGTCCTGGGCAACATCAGTGACGCCGACGCCCATGCCACCATCAACGCGCTGCCGAAGCTCTGCGCCGCAGACGCCACGGTTATCTGGACCAGGACCCGACGTCCGCCCGACCTGACACCAAAAATCCGAACGTGGTTGGCCGACGCCGGGTTCGCCGAACAGGCCTTCCACGCCCCCGACGGCGTGCTGTTCTCTGTCGGCGTTCACCGCTTCGCCGGCACTCCGCAGCCGCTGGCCACCAACGGCAAGGTCTTTAAGTTCGTTGCGTGACATGGAACCTAGGCATTGACATCACAAAGGGTGATGGCGCGTCGGTCACCAGCATGAGTGCGCGCCGCAGCACACCGCCGGCTCGATCACGCCATCCGCACCTTGCCCGGCCTCGCAACACCTGGCAGAGCCCGCCATCGCCCAGCTCGAACGCATGCGACTTTGGCCAGGAGCCGCACCCGAGGCCTTGACCGCCAAGAACCGGCTTCAGAACCTCGACTTCCCCCCGCGCGCATCGCAGCACTACGCCAACTCGTCCTGCAAGCACCCGCCCCGGTCGTCGGCGACGCCCTGGGCTTCCACCCGACAACCACCACCCGGCAGGTCACCAACGCCGGCGGCACCTGGAGTCGGTACGCCGCTGGCCACCACAACCCACCAGCCTGACACCACGCGCCCCGTGAACAGCCCGGTTCTTGGTGGGGTCTCGGGTGCCGTCCACCATCGTGACCGGGGGACAGCGAGTCTTTAGCAGCAGTGCCTACGATGGCCGGCAGAACGGGGATGATCGATTACGCCATGGTAGGCCCGCTGACGACAATCGGCACGGGTCCACAAGCCGGCGCTCGACGATCTTCCGAGTGAGCCCGTCGACATCTGCCACCTTGTTCACGACCTCGTCCTCCAGCCCACAGATGCAAAGGCGCTCGGGGTCTCCGAGCAGCGGTTCGCCGAGGACCAACTGCGTCCTGTCGACGGCATCATCGGTGCCTTGCTCGCCTGGACCCAGCCCCGCTGACTGTCGCACGCGCCCCTGACCGGCGGGTGATTGGCACCTGCCGCCACTTCGCCGTGCTCAGCTGTGCCTTGCTGCGCTACCGCGGGATCGCGGCCCGGGCACGCTGTAGCTTCGCCACATACGGCCGCATCGACGCCGCGCAGTTCGGCGTATACGGCACCGAGAACTGGGGACCCGCGGAGATTCGAGGAAACGCCATCAAGGACCTCGCCGCGCTGAACAAGGTCGAGATGCTGCCATGGGATGAATGGGGGCGCATGGACACCTCATTATCAGGGCAAGACCGGTCCCGAGTACGACGCACTCATTGACAAGATCGCTGCCGTAAGCGCCACCGACAATCATGGCGCCATCGCCGACCTTTACGTCTCTGAGGATTTCGCAGTGCCAGCTGAGCTCATGCGCTGAGCGCGCACGTCCGCAGCTGCTGTTCGCGCAAGCTCGTCGCCGGCGCACTGATCTCGACAGATGCGGACGTCGGCGCCAGCCCACCTTGGCTACGGTCCGTGATGCGCTCCGGCGGCGGCCGGCGCGCCGAGGGAGAACTCGCCCCGAACGAATATGCGAGTCTGCCGGTCCGGCATGACGCCCGCAGACGCACGGTGGTGGACCCTTGAGGAAATTCATAAGCCTCACGGCGCACCGACCTGCCCATCGATCTTGGTGACTGAAAGTGTCGTACGCCTGTTCTAGTCTCGGGTCATGGTCGAGGAGTTGGCGCTGGCAGACGACGCGATCGCCACCTGCGTCGACGCCGCCGCCTGGGCCCTCCCGGAACACGACCTGGTCGCCGCGCTCGACGCCGCGCACCGCCTTCAGCAACGCCTCGCCGCCGTCACCCTCACCCTCATCCGCGAGGTCGACGGCCGCGGCACCGCCCGCGCCCAGGGCGCCTCCAACACCACGGTCTGGCTCCGCGAACGATTGCGACTCACCATCCCCGCCGGCCGCCGCCTCGTCGACCTCGCCACGGCTCTCGACACCGGCAAGCCCGGGATACGACAAGCGTTAGCCGACGGGCACATCACCCTCGACCAGGCCCGGGTCATCGTCGACACCGCCACCACCGTGCAAGCCACCGCCGGCACCGAGGCCGCCGACAAGGCCGTCAGCCTGCTCACCGACTGGGCCGGGCAGTTCGACCCCACCCACCTGCGCAAACTCGGCACCCGCATCCTCGACCACGTCGCCCCCGACCTCGCCGACGCCGCCGCCCAAGCCGCCCTCGACGCCGAAGCACGCCGCGCCAGCCGCGACCGTCACCTCACCCTGTCCGAGCAAACCGACGGCCGACTCCGACTCAGGGGCACCCTCGACACCGAAACCGCCGGCCTGCTCCGCGCCGCCATCGACCCACTGACCGCACCATCCGGCCCCGACGACACCCGCTCCCCCGGGCAACGCCGCCACGACGCCCTCGCCGACATGTGCCGACTCGCCCTCCGGACCGGCGAGCTGCCCGACAGCGGTGGCGATTCCGCTCAGATCGTCGTCACCACCAGCTACGACGGGCTGACCCGGCAGCTATCCACCGGCGCACTCGACATCGGCCTAAAGCTCACCCCGGACACGGTGCGTCGACTCGCCTGCGACGCCGCCATCCTGCCCACCGTCCTCGGCGGCGCCGGCCAACCACTCGACGTCGGCCGACAACGCCGACTCATCACCGGGCCGCTACGCCGCGCCCTCGTGCTCCGCGACCAGGGCTGCGCGTTCCCCGGCTGCGACCGACCACCGCGCGGGTGCCACGCCCACCACATTCGACACTGGGCCGACGGCGGCCCAACCAGCCTGACAAACGCCGTCCTCCTCTGTGGCCACCACCATCGACACGTCCACCAGACCGACTGGGTCGTCCGGCTCGGCGACGACGGACATCCGGAGTTCATTCCACCCGCCTGGCTCGACCCCGAACAACTCCCCCGGCGCAACCACTACCACCGACGAACATAGGGGCGGCCAGTCGAGAACGATCACCCATGTCGGGTCGATACCGTCGCCCACCGCACACCGCCTAAAGCATCCTAGGAGGCTGGTTGATCAGGCACCCGCCGCGAAGGCCGAAGCGCCGAGCGGCACGTCCCGGGCGCATGCCGGCTGAGTCGAGAAGAGAGCTGATCGCAGCGGCTCGCACCCGACCCGCAGCAGCTCACGACGGCCTGCTCCGGGCCGCAACGCTGCGTCGGCCCGCGAGCCAGGTGGCGCCGTCGTCGGCCAGCAGGGGCACAACGACCCGCAACAGCTCACGACCGCCTTCGACAGCCCCCACGACCCCGCCCCCACGACCTCGCCGTCGACGACCTCGCCGTCGATCAAGGAGTCGTGGTGGGTTACAAAGTGCCCGCTGGTGTCCTAAACGGGCACCACAACTCCATGATCGTGGGCCAAGCTCCACGCGCCAGTGCCTCACGGGCGCAAGCTCGTCGTCGTTGAGCGCTGTATCGGATGTCGTCGACGGCACCGACGTGGTGCCGGGCTACGGCTAACGTGAACAACCCGTAGCCACCGAATCGCGTGGTGACTTGACCTCAAGCTCGGGTGAGGTCCTAGCCTCCAATATCGGAGGTAATGCATGAGCATGGAATTTGCCGCGTGGACGTCTCTGCACCACGCGATGAACGCGCAGGACGAGCGACCGCTGTCCCGCGCCACCTTGAAACGGATCGCGCAGTTCGCACGGCCACACCGCGCCTTGATCGTCAGGTTCCTGCTGCTGAGTGTGGTGACGGCGGTCCTCACTGTGGCGGCACCCGTTCTCGCCGGTCGGGTGGTCGACGCGATCGTCGACGGCGCCGACAGCGGCGTGGTGATTCGGTTGGCCGTCCTGATCGCCGTGATCGCCCTCGCCGAGGCCGGGCTGGGGCTGGTGACGCGATTTCTCTCCGCCAGCATTGGTGAAGGGCTGATCGTTCAACTGCGCACGGCTGTGTTCGACCACGTACAGCGCATGCCGGTGGCCTTCTTCACGCGGACCCGCACGGGCGCACTGGTCAGCCGCCTGAACAACGACGTCATCGGCGCGCAGCGGGCTTTCAGCGACACGCTGTCCAGTGTGGTCGGCAACGCCGTCACGCTGATGCTGACGTTGGCCGTGATGCTCACCTTCTCGTGGCAGATCACGCTGCTGGCGCTCGTCCTGCTGCCCATTTTCGTTCTTCCGGCCCGGCGGATGGGTTCGAGGCTCGCCCAGTTGCAGCGTGAAGCGGCCGAGCACAACGCGGCCATGAGCACCCGGATGACGGAACGTTTCTCCGCACCCGGTGCCACGCTGGTCAAGCTGTACGGGCGGCCGGCCGAGGAGTCCGCCGAGTTCGCGGCTCGGGCACGCCGGGTCCGGGACATCGGCATCCGCGCCGCGATGCTCCAGTGGGTCTTCATCACCGCGCTCACCGTCGTCGGCTCGCTGGCACTGGCCCTGGTCTACGGGCTGGGTGGTCTCTACGCCCTACGGGGCAGCCTCGACGCCGGGACGGTCGTCGCTCTCGCGCTGCTCCTGTCGCGGCTCTACGCACCGCTGACGTCGCTGGCCAGTGCCCGGGTCGAGGTGATGAGCGCACTGGTGAGCTTCGAGCGGGTGTTCGAGGTCCTCGACCTCAAGCCGCTGATCCTCGACAAATCCGACGCCCGCCCCCTTCCGGAGGGGCCGGTCGCGGTCGAGTTCGACGGGGTCCGGTTCGGTTACCCGTCAGCGGACAAGGTGTCGCTCGCGTCCCTGGAGGACGTGGCGAAGCTCGATACGCGCGGCGGTGAGGAAGTGCTGCACGGGGTGTCGTTCCGCGCCGAAGCGGGGCAGATGGTGGCGCTCGTCGGCTCCTCCGGGGCGGGCAAGTCGACGATCGCGCAGCTCGTGCCTCGCCTGTACGACGTCGAGGACGGCGCGGTGAAGCTGGCCGACGTCGACGTCCGTGAGCTGTCGGCCGAGTCGATCCGGGCGGCGTTGGGCGTGGTGACCCAGGACGGGCACCTCTTCCACGAGAGCATCCGCGCCAACCTGGCGTTCGCCCAGCCGGACGCGACCGAAGACGAGATGTGGGAGGTGCTCCGGCGGGCCCGCCTCGACGACCTGATCCGCTCGCTACCCGATGGGTTGGACACCGTCGTGGGCGAGCGCGGGTACCGCCTGTCCGGCGGGGAACGGCAACGGCTCACCATCGCGCGCCTGCTGCTGGCTCGCCCGCGCGTGGTCATCCTCGACGAAGCCACCGCGCATCTCGACTCCACCTCGGAGGCGGCGGTTCAGGACGCCCTCGCCGAGGCGCTGACCGGCCGGACGAGCGTGGTCATCGCGCACCGGCTCTCCACCATCCGGGCGGCCGACCAGATCCTCGTCGTGGAAGCGGGACGCATCGTCGAACGTGGGCGACACAGTGACCTGCTCGCGGCGGGTGGCCGCTACCACGAGTTGTACCGCACCCAGTTCGCCCAGGAGCAGCCGACAGCACAGGGGCAACCGGCAGCACAGGAGCGACCGACGGTCCAGGAGCAGCGCGTCGCCACATGACGCACGCGGTGGTCGATCCGCCCGCGAGGGACAGTCCGACCACCGCGTCACAGCGCGCCGCCGCTCACCGCAGCACCCGGCGTGAGCGGCGACCGCGCTCAGTCGTTGTCGTCGTCGTCGTTGTCGTCGTCGTCGTTGTCGTCGTTGTCGTCGTCGTCGTTGTCGTCAGCGTCGTTGTCGTCGTTGTCGACCGGCTCCTGCTCGGCCTTGACCACCGAGCCGTTGTCCCGGTCGACGTCCACCTCGTGCTCGGTGTCGCCGGCGACGATCTCGACGCTCCACACCGGTCGGCCGTTCTCCTTCTCGGCTTCGACCTCGACGATCTGACCGCCACCGGCCTTGGCGAGCGCGATCTCACCGGCGCGCTTCTCGTCGACCGCGCTACCCGCGGGCGCGCTGCCGGTCGACGGCGTACCGGACGGCGTTGCGCTCGACGGCGTACCCGATGGGGTGCCGACTGACGGCGTACCGGTGATTGCCGGCGCGTCGGTGGCGGTCGGCGCGACGGTTGCCGCGGCGAGTGCCGTGCCGCCGGTCCGCGAGTCGTTCGCGGCGTTGACGCCGAGCGCGATCCCGGCCACCGCCAGCACCGCCGACCCGCCGACCGACGCCAGAAGCAGATTGGTGCGCTTCATCGTGGTGTCCACCTTTCCTCGGTTGTCGACTCCGAGGATCGGCCAGATCGGGATAGCAGCGCGCTGTCCGGACGCTAAGGCCGGGTTAAGGCGGTCGAGGGCCGGGTCAGCCGCGCCGGTTGAGTTCGGCTTCCAGCCGCTGGACGAGCGTCTTGCGGTCCTTGCTGGCGCGCTCGTTACGCAGCGCTGTCTTGAGCTGTCGGGTGTCGAGGCCACGGACCAGCTTGGCCGCCTCCGCGACCGACATCTCCGTCATCCGGCCGGCCGTCGTGGCGTCCCGACGCGCCCGTTTGGCCGGCCCGGTGTTGGCGACGTACTGCTTGCCCGTTCGAGAGGCTTCCCGCTTCTTCGTGTCGGTCGCCCGCTTCTGGCTCTCCGACATCTCGTCCCATGCCTTCTTGGGCAGGTAGCGACTCGTCGTGCCGTCCTTGCGCGCCCGGGCATCGCCCTCTTTCGTCTGCCACTTCTCGTTGCCCCAGCGCTGGAGCGCCTTCTGCCGTTCGTCCTTTTGACCCAGGAATCCGCCGCCGCGCCGCTTGTACTCCTGAGTGACCAGCTGCGACTTGCGCGCCGACCACTGCCCCGGCTTGCCGCCCTTGTCGGAGGCCTGGATCTCTTCCTTGATCTGCTCTCTGAGCTCGGGTTTCGTATACCGCGCCATGACTGGCAGCTACCCGGCACCGCCGGGCCTATGCGTCCCCTGGCGACGTCGACGGTCCGAGCCGGAGCAGCACCTGCGCGCCGCCGTGCGGGCCGGCCCGCAACTCCAGTCGGCCGCCGGCGGCCTGCGCGGCACGCCGGGCGATGTCCAGGCCGAGGCCGGTGGACCCGGCCGCGCTGGCGCCCCGCCGGATCGCCCCGGCGGGCATACCCGGCCCCTCGTCGGCGACGGTCAGGACCACCTCGCCCGCCTCGCCCGCCTCACGGACGAGCCGGACGGCGAACGGCGTCCCGTCGGGGGTGTGCGCGAAGACGTTGCCGAGCAGGGCGTCCACGGCCGCCGTCAGGTTGTCGGCGGCCACACCGACGGGGAGAGGGCCGGGCGTCAGGTCGAGGGTGACGGCCCGGCCGGTGTCCTCGGCCAGCACCGACCAGAACGCGACCCGGTCGGCGACGATCGCCGCCGCGTCCGAGGAGGCCGGTTGCGCCGGTGCGTGCCGCCACCGGGCCTGCCGGATCAGCCCGGTGACCGCGCGTTCGAGCCCGTCGGCGGCGGCGGTTATCCGGGCGGCGTCGTCCGGGTCACGCAACGACTCCGCCTCCAGCCGCAACGCGGTCAGCGGCGTACGCAGCTGGTGGGACAGGTCGGCGACCTGTTCGCGCTCCTGTACCAGGAGCACCTGGATCCGGGTGGCGAGGTGGTTGAGCGCGCCGGCCACCTCGCGCAGTTCGGGTGGGCCGGCCGGCGTGACGCGGGCGTCCAGCTCGGCGTTGGCCAGCCGGTGTGAGACGGCCGAGAGGTCGCTGATCGGCCGGACCAGGGTGCGCGCCAGCCGATCGGCGACCAGCAGCCCGATCAGCACGAGGATCACGCCGAGCAGCGCCAGCACCAGCCAGGCCCGGGTGACCCCGGCGGTCAGCTCGTGCTGCGGCACCGCGATCCGGATCACCCCGGTGCCGTCCGCCCGGCCCTGCACGGCGATGACCACCTCCCGGCCGGCCGCCGACTCACCGGTGAGGCTCTGTCCGCGCGCGGCGAGGGCCACCGCGGGCGTACGCGGTGTCTGGGCGCCGAGCACCGTGCCGTCGGGCAGGAAGACGCTCACCGGTCGACCTGACTCCGCGGCGAGTTGCTCGACGGTGAGCCGGATGGTCGCCGCGTCGGCGGTGCCGACCACCGGCACCAGGCTCTGCGCGTCGGCGGTGGCCCGCACGGTGGCCCGGTCCTCGGCGACGGTGCGTACCAGCAACGCCAACGGCACCAGGAACGCGATGAGGGTGAGGACGCTGACCGCGGCGACCAGCAGCGCGAGACGCGCCCTCACGGTTGCGCCGCCGGGGCTTCCAGACGCACCCCGACACCACGCACCGTGTGCAGGTAGCGAGGCTGTTGGGCGTTCTCCCCCAACTTGCGACGCAACCAGGACAGGTGCACGTCGACGGTCTTGTCGGCGCCGCCGTACGGGATCTGCCACACCTCCGTGAGCAGCTCACGTTTGGTGACCACCTGGCCCGGTCGGCCGGCGAGGTGGTGCAGCAGATCGAACTCACGGGGCGTCAGCTCGACCGCGACCCCGTCCAGGGTCACCTGCCGCGCCCGGGGGTCGACGCGGAGCCCGCCGACAACCAGCGCCGGGACCTGCCCTTCGGTGCCGGAGGGGCCCCGCCGCAGCACCGCCCGGACGCGGGCGTCGAGCTGCGCCGCTGTGAACGGTTTGACCACGTAGTCGTCGGCGCCCGCGTCGAGCACCCGGACGATCTCGGTCTCGTCGTCGCGCGCGGTGGCCACGATGACCGGCACCGCGCTGACCGCGCGCAACATCCGCAGCAGCTCGCGGCCGTCCAGGTCGGGCAGGCCCAGGTCGAGCACGACGAGGTCGGGTCGGTCCTCCAGCGCGTCGCGGAGCCCGGCCATCGCGGTCGAGGCCGCCGCGACCGCGTGTCCGCGTTCGCGCAGGGCCCGGATCAGTGGGGTACGGATCGTCAGGTCGTCCTCGATGAGCAACAGGCGGGCCACAGCTGGCAGGCTAACCGCTGCAACCGTCGACGCCGCGTACGTTAACCACGCCTTAGCGTTCGGATGTGCGAACGACAAGGCCGGATCGGGGATAGTCAGGGGATGGGCCGTCGTTCGATCCTCGTCGCCACCGGGTGGGTGGCGACCGCCGCCATCGCCACAGTGATCGGTCTGGGCGCGATCCGGTTGGTGGGCGAGAGTCTCACCGGCACCCCGGGTGGGGTGCGCAGCGAGGCCGACATCGAGCGGGCGCTCGCCTCACCAGAGCCGGTGCCCACAGCCGGACCGGGCACGACGGGCGCCGCCTCGGCCCCGCCGGGCACGACAGGCACCGCGCCGAGCGCCAGCTCCGGGGCCCGCCGGGGGTTCGCCACGGACGGCGGCACTGCCGTCGCCGAGTGCGGCGTCGGCGGCGTACGCCTCGTCTCCTGGGCGCCCGCGCAGGGCTACCGGGTCCGCGACGTGGACCGGGGCCCGGACGACGACGTGGAGGTCACGTTCCAGGGGGCGAATCGGGAGTACGAGTTGAAGGTGCGCTGCATCGGCTCGGAGCCGGTGTCCGTCGCCGACGACTAGCCGTTCTGCTCGCGGTCCGCGTTTCGGCCGAGGGCGACCATGCGCAGGGTCTCCTCTCGACGTCGCACAAGCAGCGCCCCGGCCAGGAAGGTCACCGGCGCGACCAGCACCAGCATCGCCCACTGCGCCGGCACCAGGGGGATGGCGTGCCCCATGTTCATCGTCGAGGTGACCCACCCCGCCAGGGCATTGTCGATCACCAGGGCGAGGGCCGCCACGGGCAGGAGCATGACGACGATCCGTCGGCGTACCTCCGGGGTGAGCGTGACCACCACGATCACCATGGCCGACGCGGCGGCCGCCAGGCCCGCGACGTAGAGCCAGATGACCAGTTCACTGCTCGCCTCAAGGCTGTACAAGACCTGGTAGGACGCCCCATCGGCAGACAAGTCGAAAGTGGGACTGCCCACCCGGTTCGCCACCAACAGCGCGACCATCGCGGTTGGGGCGAGCACGAGTGCCAGCAGTCGGCGTACGCCCAGCAGCGCGATCGCCCGGCGACGCGGCGCCGGCACGGTGAGCGCGGCGGCACCCACCACGGCGAGGGCGAGCTGCGGCAGCATGTCCACCACGTACGTCGGGTTGTCACCGGTCTGCGGGGCGACGAGCGCACCCCAGCCGAGCACGCCGGCCCAGGCCAGACCGGCGGCGAGCCAACGCCACCCGATCAGCACCGCGGCGCAGACGCCCGCCCAGCCGGCGACGCGCAGCCAGTCGACGGGATCCGGGCCGCTCGGCGCGAACCCGGGCGGTAGGCCTGGCGCACGGACGAGCTGGTTGAGCAGTCCCTTCGCGGCGAGGGCCAGCAGGACGACCCCGATCAGCAGGCCGGTCACCGTCGCCGCGTCGGCCCAGCTCGGCTCGGTGAACCCCCGTGCGCCCACCCGCAGCCGCGCCCGCAATCCGGCGCCGACCAGATTCCGCACGTCGGCGGCGTCAGGTCGACGCTGACCCGGTCGCGCACCGGCGAGGAGCACGGCCAGCATCTCGTCCTCGTACACCCGCCGGTGTTCCCAGGGATAGACGGCCAGCAGTCGCCGGTAACCGCGCTCCAGCTCGTCGCCGCTCACGCCGCACCCCCGTCGGTCAGTAGGCCGCCGCGGCGCAGCCGCACCCGAGCGGCGTCCGCGTTGTGTCGCAGGCGGGCCGCCTCTTCGCTGAGCCGCCGCGCGCCCAACGCGGTGAGGCGGTAGTAGCGGCGCAGTCGGGACTGCACGACCTCCTCGCGCTCGACCTCGATGAGGCCGTCGACGCGGAGTCGGTCGAGGACGGCGTAGAGGGTGCCGGCGCGCAGGCGCACCCGGCCGTCGGAGATGCGCAGTACGTCCTCGATGACGGCGTACCCATGCATGGGTGCCTCCGCCAGCGCGGTGAGCACCAGGAACGTCGGTTCCCGCAGTGGAGCCTCAGCCATACCAGGGAGCATATACCGACAGGCGGTATATGCAAGGCTGTGAACGGACGTGGCCGGCACGGATCCCCGTGCCGGCCACATCACCGGTGGTGGTTCAGCTGGCGTAGGCCTCCAACTCCCAGAGCGAGTGGCCATATCCGGTGCCCCGGGCCGTGCCAAGGATCCGCAGGTAGCGGCCGTTGGCGCCGAGGGCGGTGTGCTCGTCCACGCCGCCGTCGGCCCCGGTCACCGTCTTCACCGTGGTCCAGGTGGTGCCGTCGTTCGACGTCTGGATCTGGTACGCGCTGCTGTACGCCGCCTCCCAGCTCAGCTTGACCCGACCGATCGCGGTGGGGCTGCCGAGGTCGACGCGGATCCACTGGGGGTCGGAGAACGTGCTCGACCAGCGGGTGGTGAGGCTGCCGTCGACCGCCTGGGCGCCGGACACGTCGGCCCCCTCGTTGCTGGACGTCGACGTCGGCTTGTTGAGCAGCAGGTTGCCGCCGGGCGGACCGGTTCCACCGCCGCCGCCGTACACCTCGAACTCGAACAGCGAGTAGCCCCAGGCGGTCCCCCGGGTGGTGCCGAGGAGCCGGATGTACCGGCCGGAGCCGCTGAGCCCGGTCAGGTCGTCCACCCCGCCGTCGCCGCCGGTCACCGTACGGATCGTGGTGAAGTTGACCCCGTCCGGCGAGGTCTGGATCTGGTAGCCACTGCCGTACGCCGCCTCCCAGGTCAGCTTGACCCGGTTGATGGCGTACGTGGCGCCGAGGTCAACGTCGATCCACTGTGGGTCCCCGAAGGCGCTGCCCCACCGGGTCCCGGCCACGCCGTCGAACGCGTTCGCCGCGGTGAACGCGCCCTCGAAGCTGGACGCGCGCGCCGGCTTGCCCCGGGCCAGGTTGGCGCCCGGCTCGGGATCCGGGTCCGGGTCCGGGTCAGGTCCGGGACCGCCGGGGCTGGTGGAGAGGGTGAACTCGTCGATGTCGAAGTACGGGCCGGTGCCCTTGAAGACCAGGAACAGGGTCCGGGTGCCGGTCGGGGCGGTGACCGCGCCGGTGACCGTGGCGAAGGTGGCGTACCCGCCGGTGGAGGTGACGGTGGCCGAACCGACGAGCGGGCCGGTGGGCGAGTCGACCCGCAACTCCAGCGTGCCGCCACCACCGGCCGGTGCGCCGACCCGGGCGCTGAACGACTGGACGCCGGTCAGGTTGTACGGGCTAAACGAGATCCAGTCGTTGTTGTCGACATAACCGACCGCCGCGCCGCCGTTGCCCGCCGCCCCGGCGACGATCTGGATGCCGGACGAGTCACCGAAGTGCTCGGCCTGGCGTACCCGAGGTTGCAGGACGGCCTGGGTGTGCGTGGTCAGCGCCGGCTGGCCGCCTCCACCCAGGTCGGTGTACTCGGCGTCGATGATGCCGAAGATGTTCGCCGCCGCGTCGTGCTCGCCGTCCTTCGAGGTCTGGATGACCCCGGTGCAGCCCTGCACGCTACCGAGCTGGTGGCCGTGCGAGTCGTGGCCGAGGACGTAGTTCACCTTCACCCGGGCGCAGTTGATCGCGCCGTCCTGGGCGTCGGTGACAGTCACGGAGAACGGCACGGCGTCCCCGAAGGTGAAGGTCTGCCCGTTCAACGGGGTGTTGACGGTGACCACCGGGGCGCTGTTGCCGACAGTGACGACCACGCTCGCGGTGGCCGTCTTTCCGGTGGTGTCCCGGACCGTCAGCGTCGGGCTGCGGGTTCCGTTCGTGGTGTACGTGAAGCTCGGGTTCGCCGCGGTCGAGTCGGTGGTGCCGTTGTTGTCGAAGTCCCAGGCGTAGGTGAACGGGTCCCCGTCCGGGTCGAGGGTGCCGGCCGAGGAGAAGGCCACTGTCAGCGGCGCGGTGCCACTGGTCGGGGTGGCCGAGGCCCTGGCGACGGGTGCTCTGCCCTCGCGGGCGTACTCGATGCGGTAGAGCGCCGAGTTGGCGTCGCCGTTGAACCAGCCGGTGCCGTAGTCCAGCACGTAGAGCGCGCCGTCGGGGCCGAACTCCATGTCCATGACCTGGGTGCCGGTCCACGGGAACGGGTTGATCTTCAGCGGTTGGCCGGACGCGTCGAGCTTGATGTTCTTGATCCAGCGGCGACCGAACTCACCGGCGAAGTAGGTCCCGTCGTAGTACTCGGGGAACGCCACGGGCGAGGTGTTGTTCCGGTCGTACCGGTAGACCGGCCCGCCCATCGGCGAGAGGCCACCGCCGGTGAACTCCGGCGGCGAGCCGGAGCCGCCGTACGGCAACCAGGCCGGAACGGCCGGCGGCAGCTGGGTGATGCCGGTGTTGTTTGGCGAGTTGTTCACCGGCCCACCGGCGCAGTTGAACTTCGCCCCGGACGGCCCGGACGGGAAGGTGTAGTCGTTGTAGGCGTCGTTGCGGGCGGTGCAGTACGGCCAGCCGTAGAAGCCGGGCCTGTCGATCCGGGCGAACTCGACGTTGCCCGCCGGCCCCCGGTTCGGGTCGGCGGTGCCCGCGTCGGGGCCGTAGTCACCGAGGTAGACGATGCCGGTGGCCTTGTCCACGCTCATCCGGAACGGGTTGCGGAAGCCCATCGCGTAGACCTCCGGGCGGGTCCGCGCGGTGCCCGGGGCGAACATGTTGCCGGCCGGGATGGTGTAGCCGCCGGCCGCGCTCGGCTTGATCCGGAGGACCTTGCCGCGCAGGTCGTTGCTGTTCGCCGAGGTGCGCTGCGCGTCGAACGCCGGGTTACGGCCCGCCCGCTCGTCGATCGGGGTGAAGCCGGCCGAGTCGAACGGGTTGGTGTCGTCACCTGTGGACAGGTAGAGGTTGCCGGCCGCGTCGAAGTCCATGTCGCCGCCGACGTGGCAGCACATGCCCCGGCTGGTCGGCACGTTGAGGATCAACGTCTCGCTCGCCAGGTTGATGGTGTTGTCCGCGTTCACAGTGAACCGGGCCAACCGGTTGACACCCTCCCAGACGGCGAATTGGGCCGGCGTGCCCTCGGCGGGCGCACCACCGCCAGGGGTGCTCAGTGGTGGGGCGAAGTACGCGTACACCCAGCGGTTGGTGGCGAAGTTCGGGTCGGCCTTGATGCCCTGCAAACCCTCCTCGTCGCCGGTGTAGACCGGCAGGGTGGCGGCGATCTTGGTGTTGCCGGCGGCGTCGGTGTGCCGGATCACGCCGTTGCGGGAGGTGTGCAGCACGCCCCGGTCCGGCAGGACGGTGAGGCTCATCGGCTCGCCGGTCTCGGCCGCGCCCTTGGCCAGCTCCACCTGCTGGAAGCTGCTGGTGACGGTGGGGCCACAGTCGGCGTCGACCGCGCCGGCGGCCGTCCGGATGCCGCCGAGCAGGTGCTGACGGAAGTTCGCCTCGGTGTACGACGCGTCGGTGTGCCCCAGGCCGGTGTACCAGGCTCGACCGCCGGAGTAGTTCTGGCACCAGGAGATCGGGTGGTCGGCACCCATGCTGCCGCCGGTGTAGGTGGTCTCGTCCAGGGTGGCCAGCACGTGCGCGTTGCCCCGGGGGTTGGTCCGGTAGTTGTACAACTCGTCGAACCGGCTCCACCGCTGCGGCAGCCCCGCTGTGGACGGGTGCACCTGGTCGGCGACCTTGACCGTGACGTTCTGCTCGGCCGGGTGCGAGGCGAAGTACGCCCCGACCAGTCCCCCGTACCACTGCCAGTCGTACTCGGTGTCGGAGGCGGAGTGCACGCCGACGTACCCACCGCCGCCGGTGATGTAGCGCTCGAACGCGGCCTGCTGGGCGGCGTTGAGAACGTCACCGGTGGTGGAGAGCCAGATCACCGCGGCGAACCGGTCCAGGTTGGCGTCGGTGAACTGGGCGGCGTCCTCGGTGGCCTCGACGGTGAAGCCGTTTGCCGCACCGAGTTGCTGGATCGCGGCGATGCCCGGGGTGATGGATCCGTGCCGGAACCCGGCGGTCTTGCTGAAGACCAGCACGGTGAACGGTGCGGCACTGGCAGTGGGTGGCGAGGCGACGATGCCGCCCGCCACGAGGATCGCGCTCAGCGCGAGGCCGAGCCACGATCTCAGGGATCTGCGCACAGTGGGGTCCTTTCGCGGTGCGGGGGGACGGCGTGCGCCGATCACGCCAGGCGGTGGTGGGACGAGACATGTGAATGCATCGTTGCGGTCGGATCACGGGCGCGTCAAGCACTCTCCCAGCATCCGTGAGAGCGTTATCTCCGCAGGTCAGGGGCGACTGTGTGAAGCGAGATCGAATAACGGTTTTCGGGGCACGATCCACAGTCGGAGGGCTCCGGTCCCGACACCTGCGCCTGAGTTGCCGTCATCGGCGGTTAGGCAAGGCTGTCCTACACAAAACGCCCCAAAAGATAGGGAATTGTCCGGTCGGAGCCGGGTATGGAGATGACCCGGTGCCACCGACGGAAGCGAGATCCCCATGACCGACATGCTGGAGATGCCGCGGGTACACGAGTGCACAGTCACCGACTGCGGCTACAACCACGACGGCTGCCACGCGTTCGCCATCACCATCGGGCAGCAGAACGCCAGCTGCGCCACGTTCATCGACACCTCGGCGAAGGGCGGGCTGGACCGCGTCATCGCCCAGGTCGGTGCCTGCAAGCGGTCCGACTGTCAGCACAACGCCGAGCTGGAGTGCCACGCGCCGTCCATCCGGGTAGGTCCGGGTCAGGACATCGCGGACTGTCAGACGTACGAGCCGCGCTGATCCCGGCGCGACACGAGTGAGGGACGGCCTCCACTGCCGTCCCTCACTCGCGTCCGATGCCGACCAGGCAGGTGCTCAGCGCCCGCCCGCGGCCAGCTCGGCGATCATCCCCTCGCAACTGCGGACGACGACCTGAGCGCCACGGCGCTGCGCCAGCGGGAGCAGAGGATCCTCCGCTCGGTCCCGCCACCGCCACTGCGCCTCGGCGGCGACCTCCCAGAGTTGCCGCACGTCGGCCTCATGCTCGACACCGAGCCGAGCCGCAAGGCCCACCCCGTCGCCGCCGACCAGCCGTTGCGCCTCGGCGGCCAGCTCCGCGTCGAACCCCAGCCGGGTGTTCCGCAGCGCCACCAGCAGGCGCAGCTCCCGGAACTCGTGCGCGCCGGCGAGGATCTGCTCCACCGCGCCGACCAGCTCGGCGGAGCCCCGAGTCGGCTCGGCCCGCAGCAGCGCCTCCACCGCGGCCAGCGCGGACCGCGCCTTGAGGGCGTCGCGGCGATCGATGAAGGACCGCGTCAGCGACTCACGCAGCTCGGTGAGACCACTTCGCCGAATCAACTCGGCGGAGAGCTTCACCCGGCTGTCGAACCCGCTGCGCACCAGCGTGGCCGCCAGCCGGACACCGAAGATCCCAAACCGGCCCAGCAGCGCGGCGCGTACCTCGGTGTCCAGCCGTACCGGCAGCTCGCCGCTGAGGAAGCGGTCGGCGGAGATGAGGTGGGTGTCCAGCTCCGCCCGGGGCACCTGAGCCACTGTCGCGAGCGCGGCGAAATCGGATTCACCGAGCAACCGGCCGGCCAGGCCGATCATGCCGCTGCACGCCACGACGTTGACGCTGAGCGCGTTCACCCTCGGGTCGCGGTAGTGCCGGCGAGCGAGCTGTCGGGCCGTGAGCAGGCCGTCGATCCGGCCGCCACCGGTCTCGTCGGCGCGGGACAGCACCACGATCACGTTGACCGGAGCGGACTGCCCGACGGCGCTGTCCCGTGCGGACTCCAGCACCCGCAGGTCGCTGTCGCGACCGTCGCGGGTCAGGTACAACACCGCGTCCGAGTCGCGCAACACCCGCTCCAACACCGGTGCCCGGCCCTGCTCGGCGCCACCGGTGACCGCCGGAGTGTCGATCAGCGTGATCTGCCGCAGCGCCCGCGTCGGCCACCGCACGACGATGTCCCGCACCTCCCCCGCGCCCCAGCCCAGATCCACCCGCAGCCCGGTCGCCGACTTCACCACCGCCAACTCCTGCGGTGGCTGCCCGACCGGGTAGGCGGTGGCACGCGGCGCGGCACCGTCCTCGTACCAGGTGAAGGCCCCGTCCGCCCGCTCGACCGGCGCGACCTCCTCACCCATCAACGCGTTGAGCACCGTCGACTTACCCGATCGCCACGGGCCGACGATGGCGATCCGCAGCGGCTGCTCCAACCGGGCCACCTGTTGCCGAAGCTCGGCGACGGCCCGGGGATTGTCCTGGTACAGCTCGATGGCCTGGTGCAGCAACCCCCACGCCGCCTCGTCCAGGCGCACTCCCACGGTCATGCCTGCGGCTCCAACAGCAGCGGGGCGGAACGGGCGCCGGTCAACTGCTGAGCCTGCTCGTACACCGCCGCCAACCTGGTCATCTTCAGCCGGATCTCGCGCTGCCGCTGCTCGCGCACCGAGGCATCAGTGTCGGCCTCCTGCTTCGCGCTGCGGAACGACTGCACGATGGCCTCCTGCAGCTCCTCGGTCAGCCCCGTGAAGTGGTCGCGCAGCATCCGCTGCACCTGCCGGGCGGCGTCGCGGCAGTCTCGGATGATCCGGACGAAGAAATCGTCGACATGCCGCTGGATGGCCGTCTTGACCGTCGCCTGCCGCCGACGGAGCAACTGCTTGCTCTCGTCACGGATGCTCTTGCCGCCGAAGAGCGCCCCGATGCCGACCGAAACCGGATTGATCATCGGCATGCCGGCCAGGGTGGTCGCCAGACCGAACATCAGCATGCCGCCGTACGAGCCCTTCATGCCGGTGAACAGCTTCTGACCGGTGGTGAACCTGTCGATCGTCGGCCGTTGCAGGTCGGGCAGTCGCTCGCCGATGTCGTCCGGCATCGTCATCGACCAGGGCGGCAGCACGTCGTAGCCGTACCTGTCGAAGTTGGCGGCCACCCGCCGGGCGATCCAGTCACAGCGCTGGATCAGCCACTCGTGGTTCGCCTCCGCCGCCTCCACCAGGCTCCGCTCCAGCCAGTCCTGGAAGGTGTCCCAGGCGACCAACGGGTCCGCGGTGTCGAACGCCTCGTCCACCGCGCGCAGGATCTGTCTGGTCCGGTCACGCAGGTCGTACTCAAGGTCGGCGAGCAGGTCGGTGATCTCGTCGGTCAGCGTGTTCTGCCACCGGGTGGAGCACCGGCGCAACTCGTCGACCTCGCGCTGCGCCGCGTGCAGACGGGAGATCGGCCCGGACTGCTCCTCGGCCTCCTGGGTCGCCAACTCGGCGCGCAGCGGCGCGGCCAACTGCTCCACCACCGTCCGGGCCACCGTCTGGACCGCCGCCCGGGCCAGGTGGTCGGCCTTGCCGGCCAGGTCACCTTGCAGGCGGGCGATCAACGCGGGGAAGCCCGACTCGGCGTTGAGCCCACGGTCGTCGGCGGCGGCCGCGCGCAGTCGCAGCGCCGCCGAAACCGGGATCAGCGTCGCCGGAACCCCCGCCTCGGCCAGGTGCTGCCGGTTGCGCTCGGCGACAGTCCGCCAGTCCGCCACCAGATCGGTCTTGCTCTGCACCACCACCACGTTCGGATGCGAACGCATGATGTGCAGCAGCATGTTCAGCTCGGCGACCGACAACTCCCGAGTGGAGTCGGAGACCAGCAGCACGGTGTCCGCGCGGGCCGGCGCGGCGACCGGAGCGGCGGCGCCGATGCCGGCGACCTCGTCGGTGCCGGGAGTGTCCACCAGCACCAACCCGGCACCGAGCAGCGCACGGGGCACTCCGATCTCGACGTACGCCGGGCCGCCGCCCGGCCGACGACCGACCAGGCCGGCCACGCCCGCCGCGACCTGGTTGAGCGCCACCGGGGTCCGCTCGACGGCCATCGCGTCGGCGGCGCCGGTGGGGTGCCCCGGGGCTGATGGTGGCGCCTGCGCCACCGCCGCGGTGGGGGCCTCGGCGTGCCGCACCACGGTCGGCAGGACTGTCGTCCGGCCGTCGCCGACCGGGCAGGCCGGAGCGTTGATGATCGCGTTGATCAGCTGACTCTTGCCCTGGTTCGGCTCGCCGATGACCAGGACACGCAGCGTCGGGTCCAGCAGTTGCGCGCGCTTCTGCCGCACCGTCTGAAGTAGGTCACCGCGACCGTGTGCACTGCACGTGCGGGCGATTTCGTCCAGCACGTCCAACCAGATCCCGGCCATCACCGCACCAAGTGTGCGGATTTCGGCTCAATTATCAAGAGGGACCGGATGTGGAACCGGGAAGGGCCGGATCGCCCGAGACGATCCGGCCCTCCGCTCCGACCGGGATTCCGGATCAGAGCAGACCGCCGGTGATACCCAGCAGCCCGTGATCGGACGAGGCGTGCGAGTCGCCGCCGAGCACACCATCGGTGACCCCACCGGTCACGTCACCGACCGTGTCGGTGACACCGGGGAGGAGGCTGTCCACCTGGTGCGTCACGCCGCCCACCGTCGACGACACGTCGAGCGGCGGGACCCCGCCGACGATGCCGTCGCCGTGCCCGAGGCCCAGCCCGCCAAGGGTGTCGTCGACACCGAGGGAGCTGACGACCCCGCCGAGCTGACCGTGGGTGCCGGAGAGGACACCGCCGGTCAGGTCGCCGCCGATCAGGTTCGAGTCGGTGACGCCGAGCAGACCGCTCGGGTCGCCGACGGTGCCGGTGACGTCCCCGAGCACCGGGTCAGCGATCGCGTCCACCGGCTGCACCACGTCGGCGTCGAGGGTGTGCGCCACGTCGGAGACACCGGCCAGGTCGGTGTCGAGGCCGGACGGGCCGACACCCAGACCGATGCCCGGCAGCACGGTGACCCCGGCGGCGGCGGTCGATGGGTCGACAGCGATGGCGCCGAGCACGCCGGCCTTGACGTCCACGCCACTGGGCGAGCTGGTGACGCTGATCTGCTGCGCCACGCTCTGCAACTGACCCACCACGTCGGTGGTGTCGGTGAGCAGCGGGTCCAGCCCGAGCTGCCCGACCGGCGAGGCCAACGGCGCGAGACCGGCACCCGGCGCGTAGTCGACGACCAGCGGTACGACGTCCTGCACGTCCGCAGCGGTGATGTCGGTGAGCCCGGCGCCCCGCAACGCACCCTCGGGGTCGAGGTCGAAGGCCGACCGCGCATCCGGGTTCGTCAGTAGGTCGAGCACGAAGTCGTGGAGCGTCTGCTGCGAGTCCATGTGCCGGTTCTCCTCGGATGTGGCATTGGCGGGGTGTCGTACGTCGACGGTGACGACGCTATTGCCGGGGCTCACCCCCGGGCATCGGGGCTGAGCCCGCATCCGGGTCGGTTGAACTAGGGGCTGCGCCACCTCGTACGTTAGGGGGACAGGGGGAAACCGTCCCGTCGAGATTAGGGTCCCGACCAGGGACTGATCTCTGGTACGAACGTAGGAGCCCGCGGGGTTCGCCGGGGGTGGGTCGTCGGGCAGCCGACGCCATCGCCACCGACCGGCTGACTCACGGGGAGAGACAGAGACGATGCCGTACGTCCTGGGGATAGACATCGGAAGCAGCAACACGGCCGCCGCCGTCGCACGGCGACGCGGCACGACCTGGACCCGTCCCGAAGCCGTCCCGCTGAGCGCCGGCTCACCCCTCATGCCTTCGGTGCTGTGCCTGGTCGAGGACGGTTCGCTGCGCGTCGGCGAGCCGGTGACCGACGACGGCAGCCGCACCACCCGGGACTTCGTCCACCGGATCGGCGACGACGTGCCGGTGCTGCTTGGCGGCGAGCCGTGCACGCCGCAGACGCTGACCGCCGAACTGGCGGCGTGGGTGGTCGAGCGGGTCCACGCCCTGGAGGGCGGGGCCGCCGAGGCGATAGTGCTCAGCCACCCGGCAGGGTGGCGCCCCTACCGGCGGGAGGTGCTGCACCGGGCCCTGTCGGACCTCGGTCTACGGCACGTGACGTTGCTGCCCCGCACGGTCACCGTCGCCGAGAGCCACGCCGCTCGGGGGTTCGCGGGAAGCACTGCCGTTGTCTACGCCCTCGGGGGCAACAGTTTCGAGGCGGCTCTGGTGCGCCGCACCCCGCGCGGCACGTACGAGACGTTCGGCACCCCGCAGGGTCTCGACTCGATCGGTGGCGCCGACTTCGACGAGGCGCTCGCCGAGCATGCCCGTACCGTGCTGGCTCGGGAGTTGGCCGCGACCGGGCGTCGCGGGGCCCAGGCCGCGCTGCGCGGGCTGCGCGCGGAGTGTGACCGGGTCAAGCGGGTGCTGACCGTCGACCTCACGGCCGACGTGGTGCTGACCCTGCCGAGCGGCCCGGCGCGGGTGCCGGTGACCCGGGCGCAGTTCGAGGCCATGATCCGCCCGACGGTGCAGGCCACCGTCGACCTCCTGCTCCGGGCCGTGCGCAGTGCCGACCTGACTCCGGCGCAGCTCGACGGCGTCCTGCTGGCCGGCGGCTCCACCCGGGTCCCGCTCGTGACCGAGCTGATCGGCGCGGCTCTCGCGGTGCCCGTCGAGGTGGAGCCGGACGCACAGTTGACCGCCGCCACCGGGGCGGCGATGGCCGCCTGCCAGGTGGTGTCACCACGCCCTCGCCAGACAGCGCCGGCCCGAGTTCCGGCCCCGGTCAGCGGCGCCGGGCAGGCCACCCTCCCGGCACCACGCCGCGCTCATCACACCGTTCCGGGCGATCCGCCACCGCGGCCCCCGGTCCGGGTCCTCCCACTGGAACTGCCGAAGCCGTCCCGCCTGGCGCTGGCCCGCAGCCGCGGACGCGAAGGATGACCCCGATGATCATGAATGACCTCGCCGCACCAGGGTTGATCCTGGACAGGGGGTTGCAGGCGCTACTGGACACGGTCGCGCAGGACCCGAGCGGCCCACTCGCCGTCGGCGTCGCCGGCCCGGCCGGTCACGGAAAGACCGCGTTCCTCACCGAGCTGGAGCGCGTTCACCAGCGCGCCGGGATCGCCGTCCGCACGGCCGCCCCGGAGCCGGATGAGTCGGTCGACCCCGACACGGTGGTGCTGGTCGACGACGCGCACCTGCTCGACGACGCACGGATCGAAGCGCTGCTGCGTCTGGTCGCGGGCCGGCGACACCGGCTGGTGGTCGCCCACCGCCCGTGGCCCCGTTCGGCGGCGTTCAGTGAGCTGGTCGACGCTCTGCGACGCGACGGGCAGGCCGTGCTGCTCACACCGTTCACCCGGGAGCAGACCGCCGCCCATATCGCCACCACGCCCGAGCTGGGCCGCCCGGCCGACCTGGTCGACTTCGTCCACACGCAGACTGCCGGCGTACCCCGGGACGTGGCACGGCTGGCCCGCGGCCTGGCCGGCGCGGAGATTCGGACCGGCATCGTGGACCCACCCCGCTCCGTCATCCTCGAATTCGGGCCGGACCTGGACGTCCAGCCCGCCGGGGTACGGCGACTGCTGCTCGCTGTCGCGGCCGGCGGGGCGCTGCCGGTGAGCATGCTCGGCGCGCTGCTGGGCCGGGACCCGGCCGGAGTGGACGAACTGATCGCCACGACCAGGGCGGCCGGGCTGCTCGGCGCGGACGGCCGGCTCGCACCGATCGTCCGGCGGGCCGTCGCGACGCTCAGCCCCACCACCGAGCGGACAGCGGTCTGGCGGGGGCTCACCGAGTTGCAGCTCGCCCGGGGTGGCGCGGTGCTGCCGCTGGTCCGTTCCCTGCTCGCGCTCGGCGCGCTCGGCGACTGCCCGGCCGCGACCCTGGCCGCCGCGGCGGACGAGGCGCTGGCCGACGAGCCGGCGTTCGCCGCCGAGCTGTTCGCGGCGGCCACGGCGGCCGGCCGGCCGCCCGACGCGCGGCAGGCGCTCGCCGCCGCGCTCGCCGGTGATCTCGACGACGCCCTCCGGCTGGCGGACCGACTCCTGGCTACGGCCGCTCCCCCGGATCGCTCCGAGGCGGCCGTGGTCGCCGCCACCGCCCTGGCCCACCGTGGTCACATCGGTCGCAGCGTCGAGCTGTTCCGGTGGTCGGGCACCGCCTCGGCGGCGGCATTCGCCATCGTCGGCGGGTTGGCCATCGGCGACCCGGCCGCCAGCACCGAGTCACCGGCGGGCGACCCGGCGGGCGAACCCCCGACCCTGCACGCCAGCGCCGCCCGACTGATGGCCAACGGTGTACGGGAGAGCGTGACCGGCCCGCCGACTGCCGCGCTCTCCGCGCTCGTGCAGGCCGCCGCGCTGCTGGAGCCGGACGGCCGGGCGGCGCTGCTGCCGGACAGCCCGGCGGCACTCGCCGCGTTGACGGCGGTGCACTGCGGTGAGCTGGAAATCGCCGAGCGGGTGCTGCACCGCGCCCTGGGCGCCGGTGTCGGCGGCCCGCTGATGGCCCGCCGCCACCGGCTGTTGCAGGCCTGGATCCTGATGGTCCGTGGCGAGATCCACGCCGCCGGCGAGCGGCTCGCCACTGTGACGCTCGACGGGCGGCCACTGGAGTCACGCGACCAGCTCTTCGCCGCCGCGATCCGGATGGGCATCGGCCGGCGCAACAGTGACCTCGGGGCGCTCAAGCGTGGTTGGGAGCAGGCACTGGAGGCCGTGGTGCGGCATCCCGTCGACCTGTTCACCCTGCTGCCGTTGGGTGAGCTGGCCATCGCGGGCGCACGGCTGGGTGACCTGGCCCGGCTGGAGCCGTACCTGCACCAGGGGCGTGAGCTCCTCGACCGCCTCGACAATCCACCATTGTGGAGCGTTCCGCTGCACTGGAGCGGGTTGCACGCCGCCATCCTGACCGGCGAGCCGACGATCGCCGACGGACACGTCACGGCGTTGGTGGCCGCCGCCGGCCACAGCCGGTACGCGGCAGTGGTCGCCGCAGCCGCGGAGAGCTGGGTGGAGGTGCTCCGGGGTGTCGTCGACCCGATCCGGGTGGAGGCCGCCGCCCGAGGGCTGCACGACACCGGGTTGTGCTGGGACGGCGCCCGCCTCGCCGGGCAGGCCGCCATCCGCACCGCGGACCGACGGGCGATGACCACCCTGCTGGAATGCGCCCGAGCGTTGCAGGGGCGGCCCTCCAGCGGGCAGAGCGGGCAGACACCGACGGCCGGTGCGAGCACGGCGCGGGTCGCCGGGCCCACCCAACACGGCCTGAGTGACCGCGAGTACGAGGTCGCCGAGCTGGTGCTCGCCGGCTTGACCTACCGGGAGATCGGCGATCGGCTCTTCATCTCGGCCAAGACCGTCGAACACCACGTGGCGCGGATGCGTAACCGACTCAACTGCGCCAACCGCACCGAACTGCTGGCGCTGCTGCGCACCCTCGTCGCCGATCGGGCCAGCGACACGGCCGGGCAACCATGGCCGCAGCGGGCGACCCGATGACCCGTGACGACGTCCGGCTGATCCGGACCAGGCTGGCCGTGCTGGCCGCCGTGCTGGTGACGCTCTGGTCGTACGCGGCCTACGTGTCCAGCCAGGATGCCGTCGACCTGCTGCGCGTCCGGGCGCTGGCGGACACGCTGGGCCAGCCCATCGACCGCCTGATCCTGAACCTCCAGACAGAACGCCGGATCACCGCCGAGACGATCGCCGGTGCGGGACAGACGACGCCCGCGCTGGTCGGGGCCCGCGAAGGCACCGACCGGGCCGCCGCCGAGATCCGCGAGTTCACCAAGGGCCGCGACCTTCGGCTGCTCAGCGCCGGCACCGTCCGCGACCGGGCCGGCGAGCTGGTCCGCCGACTCGACGGCCTGGGCACGACCCGGTCCCGGGTCGACACCGGGGGGCTCGACCAGGGCGCGGCAGTCGACGGGTACGACGAGGTCATCGACGTCGCCTTCGGGGTGTACGGCCCGGAGTGGGGCGCGTACGAGAGCGGGTTGGCAGCCGACACCCGCGCGGTGATCGCTCTGGCCCGCGCCCGGGAGTTGCTCGCCCGGGAGGACGCAGCGGTCAGCGCGGGCCTGGCCGCCGCACGGCTCGGCGCCGACGAGGAGCGCCGGCTGAGTGCGCTGGTCAGCATCCAGCGGTACGCGCACACCGAGGCCGCGGCCGGGCTCCCGCCCGACGGCCGGGCCGAGCATCAGCGCCTCGCGGCCGGCCCCGAGTTCGCGGCCCTGCTCGCCCTGGAGGACCGGCTGCTGCTCCAGGGCGGCGCCGCCAACGCCCTGGCCGGTCTCACCGTTCAGGACTGGCGGGCCGCGGCGGACGCCGCCCTCGGCGCGCTGCAGACGGTGGTGACGAACACCGCCCGCGGCAGCGTCGAGCGGGCCACCCCCGGTGCCGCCATGCTCATCGCGCGTACCGGGGCGGTCGTGGGGCTCGGCCTCATCGTCGTGCTCGTGCTCCTGCTGAGCTGGGCGGGCACCGTCCGACGCCTGACCGACGAACTGATCGGGAGCGGCACCGACCTCCCGACTCCGTTGCCGGGCACGCCGGCCCCACCCCCGACACAGGCGACGCCGGAGGTTGACACCGAGCGGGAGCTGTTCCTGGGGCTGACCCGATACAACCAGGTCCTGCTGCGCGACCAGCTCAGCCTGCTGGACGGGATGCAACGTCGGGAACGGTCCACCGAGGAGACCGGTGAGCTGTTCCAACTCGACCACCTCACCACCCGGGTCCGCCGCAACGTGGAGAAGCTGATCACCCTGGTCGGCGCGACACCCGCCCGCCGCTGGCGACGCCCGGTGCCACTGCTCGACGTGGCGCGCGGCGCGGTCGCCGAGGTGCCGGACTACCACCGGGTCCTGATCGCGCCGCACTGGCCATGGTCGCTCGCGGGCCCGGCCGTCACGGACGTCATCCACCTGCTGGCGGAGCTGATCGAGAACGCGCTGGCCTTCTCCGAGGTGGAGACCACAGTGCGGGTCAGCGGCGAACAGCGACCGCAGGGATGTGCCGTGATCGTCGTCGACGACGGGCCGGGCCTTGACGCCGCCGCGCTGGCCGAGGCGAACCACCTGCTCGGCAGTCCGCCGCCGGACGGCCCGCCCCCGGGCCGCGCCGGCTGGTACGCGGCCGCCGTACTGGCCGACCGATGCGGTGCCCACGTCTCGCTGCGCCCGAGCCGGCGCGGCGGGACGGCCGCTGTTGTGCTCCTACCCTCCCGGCTGATCACGGTCACCGGCACCGGCGGTATCCCGGCCAACGCACCACCCGACAGCCCGTACCCATCGGCCCACACCGGCGCCGACCTGACCGACCCCGTCGGCGACGGCGCGCTGCCGACGCGGGTCCGCCACCCCGGGCCGAACGGCCCGGAACACGTCCGGACCAGCCTCGACACGGTTGAGTTGCCGGTCGCCAGAACAGCGAGGAGACAACAATGACGTCTGCAGTGGTCACCGAGGGCGGCCTGACCGACGCCCTGAACGACCTGGTCGACCGGGTGCACGGTGCGGAGTTCGCAGTGGTGCTCTCACCGGACGGGCTGCCGCTGGGTGGCTCGCGGCGGGTGGGGGCGAAGCTGGCCGAGCAGATCTCCGGCGTGGTCGCCGGACTGATCGCGTTGGGGCTGGCCGCCACCCGGACCTGCGAGGCGGGTGAGCTGCGTCAGGTCGTGGTGCAGATGTCGCGAGCGTTCCTGTTCATCGCCACCATCCCGAACGGGACCATCCTCACCGTGCGGATCGCCGGTGACGACGTCGAGGTCGGTGACATGGCGTACGAGGTGGCGCTCTTCGTGGGGCAGGCCGAGCAGCACCTGCCGATCACGCTGGGCCCGGCCTCCTCGGTGACGATCGGGGACACAGGTGCACTCCAGCGGCGCCACTGACGAGGCGTGGTACGACGACGACGCGGGCCCGGTCGCCCGGCCCTATACGATGACCGGGGGGCGTACCGCGCCCGCACGCGGCCAGTTCGACCTGATCTCGCTGGTCGTCGCCCGGCGGGGGGTCACCCCTCCCACGCCGCTCTTCCCCGAACAGGCGCGGATCGTCGAGCTGTGTCACCATCCAGTGTCGGTGGCCGAGGTGGGTGCCGAGTTGGATCTTCCGCTGGGGACGGTCCGAGTGTTGCTCGGTGACCTGCTCGCGGCCGGGCTGATCGAGACGCACGAACCGCCGATGCTGTCGGAGCTGCCGACCGAGGACCTGCTCGAGGCGATACTCGTCGGGCTTCGCGGGTTGTGACCGGGCAGCCGCCACCCGCGACCCGGACGGATCGTGGGCACGCACCCGGCGACGAACTGAAAGAGAGACTGGCAGTGCCGGCAACACCACCCCAACCACGCCGTACCGTGGCGATCATCCTGCTGGATCGGGTCGTGGCCCTCGTCACGGCCGCACGGCGGGTGCTCACCGGTCGGGAGGACGTCTCGCGGGCCACCTGGGTGGCTGTCGTCGCGGCGCTCGGGGTGCTGATCGCGACGGCCGTGTCCGTCGTCGGGGTGCTGCGTACGCCGGAGAAGCTGACGCCGGTGACCCTCGACCCACCGCCGTCGGTCGAGCAGATGGACGGGTCGCCGTCCGCCACCCCCCGCGCGCAGGCGCGACCGGCGCTCACCAGCCCGGCGGTGGCCGCGCCCCCGTCCGCCTCGGCCTCGTCGGTCCCACCGGCCGTCGCGTCGTCGACCCGGCCCACGCCGACCGGCGCCACCGCCGAACCCACCCCGGCGGCCCTGGGCGCGGACTTCGCCATCACTGACAATGCCCTGCTCAGCTACGGCGCGACAGTGACGATCAGCAATCCGGGCCCGGTCCCGGCACCGGGGTGGACGCTGGTCGTCACCCTGCCCCGGGAGTCGCTGGGGGTCAGCGGGGTCGAGGGGGCACAGGCCAGCCGGGACGGTGCGGTGTGGACGTTCGTGCCGGACCCGAACACCGGTCAGGTGCCCGGCAGCGCCTCGGTCCGGGTGACGTTCCGGGTCAATGGATCGTTGACCGGTGCCGCCCCCAGGGCGTGCACGATCGACGGGGTCGCCTGCTCCGGCCTGCCGAACTGACCGGTCCGGGACGCCCGGATCGAGCGCGGTACACCCGTCGTTCCGACGGCAGCCATGCTTGATTGATCATCAGTTCGGGCGTGCTTCGTACCGTCGCGACCATGACTGTCCCACCCGCATCACCGTCGCCGCGCCGCGCCGGGTCACGCCTCGGCGCCCTGGGTGCCCGGGCCGCCGCCGTCGCCGCTCTCGCCGTCACCAGCGCTGCCGTCGCGGTCGCCGTCGCGACCTCGTCACCCGCCACCGCCGAGCCGGGCAGCGTCGTCGTCTCGGAGAACTTCTCGGCCGGGTCGCTGCCCGCCGGTTGGCACGCGGTCGACGGCACCTGGAAGGTCGAGAACGGCCGGCTGTACGGAACCTCCGCCAGCTCCAGCGAAAACAACAAGATCACCTTCGGTCGGCACCTGAACGACTTCCGCCTCGAGGCGACCATGCGCTTCGAGTCGGTTTCGGCCGCCACCCGCTGGGCCTCGCTCGGCATCGACGTCCCCGCCAGCGGCGCGACCCCCTGGTGGATCGCCACCATGCGCAGCGGCACCACCGCCGCCAACGGGCTCGAATTCGCCCAGCGGACCACTGCCAACGCCTGGGTCGTGACGAACACCGCCTCCGCCCCGTCCGCCGCCGGCACCGGCCGGGACGTGCGCGTCGCCGTCGAGGTGCACGGCAACCAGGCCCGTTGGATCTTCGACGGGCGGGAGGCGATGCGGACCAGCAGCCTCCAGCGTTCCGCCGACGGCGTCCAGGGGCTCTTCGTCAACGGCGCAACAGTGTCGTACGACGACGTCACCGTCACCGAGCTGGCACCGAACGGCTACCTCCGCCCCGAGGGCAGCCCGTTCACCGTGATCGCCCACCGGGGCGCGTCCGCCGCCGCACCGGAGAACACCCTCGTCGCCCAGGAGATCGCCCGTAGGGGCGGCGCCGACTGGATCGAGAACGACGTCCAGCCGAGCAGGGACGGCGTCCCGTTCATCCTGCACGACGGCACCGTCGACCGGACCACCGACGGCACCGGCAACATCCGGGACCTGACCGCCGCGCAGATCAAGGCGCTCGACGCCGGCTCCTGGTTCGGCCCGCAGTACGTCGGTGAGCGGGTGCCCACCCTCGCGGAGCAGCTCGCCGACCTGCGGACGCGGGGTGGAAACCTGCTCGTGGAGATCAAGGGCAAGCACACCCGCAACGAGGTCGCCACGATCATGCAGGTGATCCGGGACGAGCAGATGATGGGCCGGGTCTTCATCCAGAGCTTCGAGGTCGACGCTCTGAAGTACACCTACGAGATCGCCCCCGAGCTGCCGCTCGGCCTGCTCCGCAGCACCCTGGACGCCGACCCGGTGGCGATCGCGAAGGAGTTGCACCTGACCGCGTACAACCCGGACGGCAACGCGCTGTTGGCCAAGCCCGAGGTCATCGCCCCGCTGCACGCGGCCGGGGTCGCCGTGATGGCGTGGACGATGGACTCCGCCGGCCTGTGGCAGCGGCTGGAGCGGATCGGCACCGACGCGATCATCACCAACCGGGCGGCGGAGCTGGTCGGCTGGAACTCGGCGTTCGTCCAGCGGGCCCCCGGCGACCCGACCGTGCAGATCACCTCGCCGACCGACGGGGCTCGGCTGGACCGGGCGCAGTCACCGGTGATCGCGGTCGCCGCGACCAACGCCGACACCGTCACCGTGACGCTGGACGGTAAGAAGTCGGCCGCCGGGCGCAAGCTCGACCTGGCCAAGCTGACCGCCGGCCGGCACACCATCACCACCGAGGCGACCGGGCCCGAGGGCACCGCCACGGCGACCAGCACCTTCACCGTGACAGTGAGCCAGGCTGGCCTCGGCTACCTGATCCCCACCTCGGGCGCGGACCCGGCCGCCGTCACGGCGATGACCATCAAACTGGCCCACGCCCAGTACGCCGAGCTGGCCACCTACGCCGACCGGCAGGCGGGCAAGCTGGTGCCGGCGGAGATCGCCAGCGTCATCGCCGCCGACGCCCGCACCCTCGCACTGAAGTAACGACTCGAAGGGTGGCGCTGGTCCGATGTGGTCAGCGCCACCCCTGTCCTCAGTGGATGCCGACCGGTGACCCGGCACGTTCGCCCCGCTGTCGTACCAGTGGCAGCGCCGGGGCCAACGCCAGCGCCATGCACAGGCCGCCGATGGGAAGCAGGTCGAGGGTGACCGCCGGCAGGACGATGCCGACGAGGAGCAGCGGCACGCTCCACCACGGCAGCCGCCGTCGGGCGGCGAGCATGCCCGTGAGCACGAGCAGGCCGAGGAAGAAGAACTGGGGTACGACGTCGTAGAAGGCCACCTCCACGCCGGGGATGTCCTTGAATTCCGCGCCGAGCCTCGACATCTCCGCCCGGTCCTCGGCCAGCAGCCCCTCGACGATGTCCGCGCCGAACTGCACCATCGTCGCGGCGAGGCCGACGAACGTGCCGGCCACCACCCCGGTGCGCCACGGACTGCGGGGCAGCAGGCGGGACAGCGCGAGCACACCCGGGACGAAGCACACCATGCCGGCGAGGGCGGCCAGGTGGGCGGCCTGCCAGTCGAGGCCGGGGCCGTACACCCCGTCTGACTTTCCCCACAGCCGGATCAGGCCGTAGGCCACGATGCCGACCGGGCCGGCGATCACGTAGAGCGCAGCGCGTTTCATGCCAGTCAGCATGTGACCGTCGGCGACTGCCGACCTCCGGGAGCTTCCCTCGGGTCGCCCTGGCTTTCGTCTCAGGTCTTCCACCGAGCGACCCCGAGACCTCGCGTTCAGCGTTCGCTGATGAGGGGGGCGTAGTCGCCGCGGGTGAGCGGCATGCTGGACAGGGAGCCGTCGGCCCGGGGCACGCCCAGAGCCCTGCCGTCACGCAGGAAGGCCACTGTGGAGACGTCCTCGCGGCTGGTGAGAGTGCAGACGATCTGCCCGAAGGCGAGGACCTCGTCGCTGCGACCGCCCACCTCGGCGGGTTCGTCCACAGCGACGACGGCCTGCGTCCCGGTAACTGTCGCGAGGGCGGCGTTGACCGCCCCCGGCAGCGCGCTGGTCAGGTCGCTGTCCCGTTCGGCCCCGCTGGGCCCGGCGAGCAGGTGCCGCAACTGGTCCGCGATGCTGGGTGCCCTGTCGACGCGCCGGACCACGGGGACGATGCGGTTGTTCCGGACCAGGCAGAGCGTCTCGGCGGCGCTGCCGGCCGGTGCGGTGGTGTCGGCGGGAGCGGCGCTGCTCAGCGGCCCTCGCGGGGCCGGCACCGCGCGTGGGGTGTCGTCGGTGGGGATGCCACATGCGGCCAGCAGCACAACGAGGGCCAACGGAACGAGACGGCGGGGCTTCACGACAGGCTCCCCGGCAGGGTGACCCGGAAACAGGCGCCCCCGCCCGGACGGTCGGCGACCGTCACCTGCCCAGCGTGCGCGGCGGCGTGCTGCGCGACCAGCGCCAGCCCCAGGCCGGTGCCGTCGCCGGCGCCACGGGTGTGGGCGGCTCGCCCCCGGACGAACCGGTCGAAGATCGCCTCCCGGTCCTCCACGGGAACGCCCGGACCGTCATCGTCGACCTCGATGACGCCGCTGTCCCCGTCCCGGTCCAGGCGAACAGCCACCGGGCCACCGCCGTAGGTGGCGGCGTTGTCGAGCAGGTTCGCCAGGATCTGGGCGACCCGCCGCCGCTCGACCTGCCACGTCGTGGGCACGTCCGGTGCCAGGCCGACGAGGGTGCCCGGCAGGTCGTACGCGTCGCAGGTCTCCCGGGCCAGCTCCACCACGTCCACCGGGGCACGGTGGGCCGGCTGGTCGCTGCGGGCCAGGTCGATCAGGTCGTTGACGAGCCGTTGGAAACGATCGATCTCGTCGGCGACGAGCCCGGCGGCGGTGGCAGTCCGTTCGTCCTGGTGCTCCCGACGGCGGGCCAGGACGCTGGCCGCCGCGGCGAGGGTCTGCAACGGGGACCGCAGTTCGTGGCTGACATCGGCGGCGAACCGGCGGTCCCGTTCGATGCGCAGGGCGAGGCGGTCGACCATCTGGTTGAACGACGAGGAGAGGCGGGTGAGGTCACTGTCGGTGGCCGGGTCGAGCCGGGCGGTGAAGTCACCGGCGGCGATCTTCTCGGCCGCGTCGGCGACCGCTGTCAGCGGCCGCAGCCCGTGTCGGGTGGCGTACCAGGCGAGGGCGGCGCCGGATCCGGCGACCAGCACCGCAACGCTGGTCAGCGCGAGGGCCAGCACCCGGAAGGTCTGCTCCAGCTCGCGCAGCGAGTTGACCTCGAAGTACGTCGCGGACGCGGACAACGGCACACCGACCACCAGGGCCGGTTGGCCGTCGACGCGGACACGCTGCACGGCCGGCTCCCCGGCGGAGACGACCCGGAGCAGCTCGTCGGGGATGGCGGCCGTGGTGCCGGGATCGGCTGCCCTCGCGTACCACTCGCCGTTGAGGTGCAGCACCGGTCGACGGCTTCCGCCGGTGTCCAACGACCGGAGCACCTCCACCACGTCCGGGGTGTCGGTGTCGAGGCCGGCATGCACCACGGCGGCGTCGAAGTAGGCGGCCCGCAGGGCGATGCGTTCGCGGTCGTCGAGCAGGGACCGGCGGGTCAACTCGTAGGAGATCAGGGCCATCGACGCCGAGAGCAGGAGCGCGCCGACGGCGAACGCGGCGGTAACCCGGGTACGCAGTCCGAGGCGTCTCATCGTTGCAACTTGTAGCCGAGGCCCCGCAGGGTAACCAGGTGCCGGGGGTTCGCCGGGTCCAGCTCGATCTTCTGCCGAAGCCGACCGACGTGCACGTCGACGAGCCGTTCGTCGCCGCTGTCGTACCCCCAGACCCGTTGCAGCAACTGCTGACGCGACAGCACCCGACCAGCGTGCTCGGCCAGCTCACAGAGCAGCCGGAACTCGGTGCGGGTGACAGTGACCTGCTGGCCGGCGCGGCGCACCTCCCCCGCCTCCGGGCTGATCTCCAACTCCCCGAAGGCGACCGCCGGCACGGGCTCCGGCGCCGAGGTCGTGACCACCGGCCGGGCACGGCGGCGCAGAGCCCGCAGGCGGGCGGTCAGCTCCCGGATGGCCACGGGTTTGACCACGTAGTCGTCGGCGCCGGCTTCGAGGGCCGCCACGATGTCGTCGGTGCCGTCACGGGCGCTGACCACCACGATCGGCACGTCGTCGTCTCGGCGCAACTGTCGGATGCACTCGAAGCCGTCGAGGCCGGGCAGCATCAGGTCGACGAGCACGTAGTCGGCCGGGTGGTGGCGCTGGGCGCGCAGGCCCTCCTCGGCCGTGGCCGCGCCGAGGGCGTCGTAGCCCTCGTCCTCAAGTGCGAGCAGCAGCGCGAGCCGGATGCGGTCGTCGTCCTCGATCACCAGTACGGCCGTCATCCCGGAATCATCCTCGGCCGACCGCCGGGCGGCCAACCGTGCCCGCCGGCCGGCGGTTTTGTCACACAACTGTCACAGAGCCTTGCAGTGACCGCCAACCCCGCCCAGCACGGTGGGGAGGAGGCAAGGTCGACGGAGAGGGGTACGGCAATGGCGACGCCGGTGCTGCCCGCGAGGTACACGCTGCCGCTGGTCGAGGTTCGCGTCACCGAACTCGATCTGGCCTGTCTGCCGGAGGTCGGCGCAGTGTTCGACCGACTGCTGGCGCTGCGCCCCGCGCAGGTCGTGCTCGACCTGTCCGACTGCCAGCACCTCGACGCCGCCGCCATCGGCCTGCTGCTCGACGTGCACCGGCGGCTGACTCGCGCCGACGCGGCCCTCACCGTCCGCGATCCGAACCCCCGGGTCCGGCGCATCCTGCAGATCACCCGCCTGGATCAGGTGCTCCCGATCGTCAATGAGGAAGGACCAGCAGCATGACCGTCGTCCCGGACGAGTATCTGATGACCTTGATCTGCGACACCTGCGGCGAGACCATCCGCGGCACCGCGTGCGTGCTCCCCGACGCCGAGGTCGTCTGGACCCTGGTGGCCGAACACGGCTGGAGCGGCTCCCCCTTCGCCACCGGGCCGCACCGCTGCCCGCACTGCAGCCTCCTGCCCGCCTCGACCGGTGGCCACGTGTCGTGCGACGAGCACGGCCCCGGTGGCATCCTCGGCATCGACCACCTCGACGGCACGACAGTCATCGCCGCCACTGGTGACATCGACCTCGACACCGGCGACAACCTGCGCACGGCGCTGCGGCACGTGGCCGAGGTGGGCGGGCATGTCGTGGTCGACCTGAGCCGGGTGCACATCATCGACTCGACAGGCCTCGGTCTGCTCGTGCGCGCCCACCGGGACGCCCGGGAACGGGGTGTCACGCTCTGCCTCGCCGCGCCGTCGAGATTCATCCGCACCGTCCTGCACACCATGCGTCTGGACGGGGCCTTCCCGATCTTCGACAGCCGCGACCACGCCCTCGCCGAGCTCTCCGACGGTGGCGGGAGGCCCCTTTCCGCGGGCCACGCGGTGGCCGTCCCCCGTTGAGGGAGCGGGGCGGGAGGACCGGGTGGCGAGCATGTTTCATGCTGGAGTAATGATTCGTTTCGTACTGAATGTGCTGTGGCTCGTCTTCGGCGGTGGCCTCGTGCTGGCGGTCGGCTACGGCATCGCCGCGCTGATCTGCTTCGCCCTGGTCATCACCATCCCGTTCGGCGTCGCCTCGCTGCGCCTCGCGGTCTACTCGCTGTGGCCCTTCGGCCGCACCCTGGTGCCCAAGCCGGGCGTGGGCGTCGGCTCCGGCCTGGCGAACATCCTCTGGGTGGTGCTGGCCGGCTGGTGGCTCGCGCTCTCGCACATCCTCGCGGGCATCGCCCTCTGCGTGACGATCATCGGGATCCCGTTCGGCATCGCCAACTTCAAGCTCGTACCGGCGGCGTTCTGGCCGCTCGGCCGTGAGGTCGTCGACGCGCCCTGAACACGGAAAACGGGAGACCCCTGGTCTCCCGCCACTTCTAACTTATAGCGCACTGGGGGGCTTGCGGCAAGACCCCGTTTATGACGCAGAATCGTCGGCCGAGGCCAGATTCTGCCGAAATGGATGTCATGAATTGGATTCCTTGCCTACCTCCGTGTTCGACCTTCCCGATCACCTCGCCCCCAAGGCCGACCCGGCGCTCATCGCCCACGACGAGCGGCACTTCGCGGCCATGGCGCAGGGCCTCGCGCAGCTGAACGCCGAGCTGTCCGAGCGTCTGGACACCGCCCGCCGGGCGCCCGGCGGCAAGGGCCGGCAGGCCGTCGACCGGGACGAGGAGGTCCGCCGGCTGACCGCCCGCCTCCGCTCGCTGAGCCGCTACGGGCTGGACCTGTGCCTCGGCCACGTCGTCGGGGCGGACGACCCCGAGCCGGTGTACGTCGGACGTCGCGGCCTCACCGACAGCGCGGGCCGGCGGCTGCTGCTCGACTGGCGCTCACCCGCTGCCGAGCCGTTCTTCGGCGCGACCCACGCCAACCCGATGGGCTTGGCGAGCCGCCGCCGGTACCGCTGGACCCGAGGCCGGATCAGCGACTACTGGGACGAGGTGTTCACCCCGGACGGGTTCGTGGGGCACGCCGTCGCGCTCGACGACCAGTCCGCGTTCATCGCCAGTCTGGGCGGTGCCCGTTCGCCCCGGATGCGCGATGTGCTCAGCACGATCCAGGCCGACCAGGACGCCATCATCCGGGCGGGGTCGGCCGGCGCCCTCGTGGTCGACGGCGGTCCGGGCACCGGCAAGACCGTCGTCGCCCTGCACCGCACCGCGTACCTGCTCTACTCCGACCCGCGCCTCGGTCAACGCCGGGGTGGAGTGCTCTTCGTGGGACCGCACCAGCCCTACCTGGCCTACGTCGCCGACGTCCTGCCCAGCCTCGGAGAGGAGGACGTGCAGACCTGCACCCTGCGCGGCCTCGTCGCAGAGGGAGCCACGGCTACCGTCGACGCCGACCCGGACGTGGCCCGGCTGAAGTCCTCGGCCGAGCTGGTCCGGGCGATCGACGCGGCCGTCCGGTTCTACGAGGACCCACCGGTCGCCCCGATGACGATCACGGTCGGCGAATCCGACGTCCACCTGAGCGCCGACGACTGGGCCGACGCGTTCCAGGCGCCGGGTCCGGGCACCCCGCACAACGAGGCGCGCGAGGACATCTGGGAGGAGTTGCTGACGATCCTCATCGACCGGTACGACGGCGAGGAGCCGGACGCCGTGCTCCGCGACTCGCTGCTGCGCAACCGGGAGCTGCGGGCGACCGTCAACAGTGCCTGGCCGTTGCTCGACGCGGCCGATCTCGTGAGTGACCTGTGGTCGGTGCCCGCGTACCTGCGCAGGTGCGCGCCGTGGCTCAGCCCGGAGGAGGTCCGCAAGCTGCAACGCGACGAGCCCCGGGCCTGGACCGTGTCCGACCTGCCGCTGCTCGACGCGGCCCGGCAGCGGCTCGGCGACGCGGAGAGGGCGGGGCGCACCCGGCGGCGCGACCCGGCCGCCGCCGTGGAACGCGAACACATGGCCCGGGTCGTCGACGAGCTGCTCGCGGCCGACACCTACGACGACGGCGAGGGTCTGCTGGCGATGCTGCGCCAACCCGATCTGCGCGACGTCCTGGTCGACGACTCCGCGCTGCCGGACGCCGACCCGGACCTGCTGGCCGGCCCGTTCGCACACATCGTCGTCGACGAGGCGCAGGAGCTGACCGACGCCCAGTGGCAGATGCTGCTGGCCCGCTGCCCGTCGCGCAGCTTCACCATCGTGGGAGACCGCGCCCAGGCCCGGCACGGGTTCACCGAGTCGTGGCAGGAACGCCTCAAGCGGGTCGGGCTCGACCGCGTCACAGTGGCCTCGTTGGCCATCAACTACCGGACGCCGGCGGAGGTCATGGCGGAGGCCGAACCGGTCATCCGGGGCGTACTCCCCGACGCCAACGTGCCCACCTCCATCCGCGGCAACGGGCTCCCCGTCGTCCACGGTTCGGCCGCCGACCTTGGGTCGATCCTCGACACCTGGCTCGCCGACCACGCCGAAGGAATCGCCTGCGTGATCGGCGACCCGACCTTCCCGCCGACGTCCCGGGTCCGGTCACTGAGCCCGGAGCAGGCCAAGGGCCTCGAATTCGACCTGGTCGTCCTCGTCGACCCGCAAGCGTTCGGCAGCGGCGTCTCGGGGGCGGTCGACCGCTACGTCGCGATGACCCGGGCCACCCAGCAACTCGTGCTCCTGACCAGCTGCTGAGCGCGTGCCGGCCGGATCCGGGGACGACCGGGGCGATGTCGCTCTCCGACCCCTCTCAGCGATGACGTGGGCCGAATCAGCGTGGCGTTTCGCCGACTCGACCGGTAACGTCGTGCTCTTCGGCCGCCGCGCGCCGCCGGAGTCCGCGAAGGCGCATCTGCATGACGCAACCCACGCCCGCACGGCGTCGACTCGACGCCGCCCTTGCCCGTCTCGCCACCACCTTCGGTGGCATGACCGCCCACCCCGACGACGGCAACTGCGAGTGCCACTGGGGCAGCGCCGAGGAACTTGCCCTGCTCAAGACCCCGGACGTCGAGCTGGACCCGGATCTGCTGCGCCGTACCTACTCGGCCGGCGACTGGGATCTTCCCGCCGCCATGCTGCGCCGGATCCTGCCCCAACTCGCCACGGCATTGGTCAACGGCGAGGTGGAGCGTCTGAGCAGCATGGACCATGCGGGGCATGCGTTCGCGCGCGGTCGCTGGCAGGAGTGGCCCGCCGAGCAGTCGACGGCGATCCGCGAGTTCCTGGACGCCTGGTGGGTCGTCACGCTCACCGACCCAGACGCCGAGGTGCCGGCGCACGCGGTGCTGGCCATGCTCGTGGAAGCCTGTGGCGTGCTCGACCGCTGGCTCGGCGCCTGGGCGACGGAGAACAGTTTGGTGGCGGACCGACGGCTCGCCGAGGCTTTCGGAGAGTGGGATTACGACCTGCTCTGCGATGAGCTGCCGTGGAGCACCTGGACGTTGACGGACGACGTCAAGGAGATCCTCCGTGCGGAGCTCACCGCATGGCTGCTCCAGCACGCGCCGGCCCGGCTGCGGACGGTCGACACCGACCCGGAACTACTGCACCGGATCAGGCTGCTCGGCATCCCGGATCCGGCCCGCTTTGACGACCCGCACTGGCCGACCTACACCCACTGACCGGGCTGCAACTGCTGCTCAACCCAGCCGGGCGGGTACGGCGGCCAGGTGTTCGCGGACGCTGCGGGGCGCAGGTCGGTCCAGGTCCGCGCCACGAAGTAAGCACCCGGTCTGACCCCGCGACCGACCAGGGCCGCCTGGAGGCGGCCCTGGTCGGTCGCAGAAACTAGCTGCCGAGCGTGACGTGCAGGATCTTCTCGTTGCTGTTGTTCGGGGTGCTGTCCTTGTCACCGACGTTGGTGGTGGTCAGCCACAGCCCGCCGTCCGGAGCCGGCTCCACGGTCCGCAGCCGGCCGTAGGTGCCACTGAAGTACGTCTGCACGTTCGTCAGGCTGCTGCCGCTGATCACCGCCCGGTACATCCGAGCGCCTCGGGCGCAGGCCACGTAGAGCGCGTCGCGGACGATCGTGATGCCGGAGCAGGACCCTTCAGCAGTCGGGTACGTGCGCGCCGGCGCGATGAACCCGGCCGTACCGCACGTGCCGCTGGTGCCCTCGCAGGCCGGCCAGCCGTAGTTTCCACCCTTGGTGATCAGGTTGGTCTCGTCCATCACCGAGTTGCCGAACTCCTGCTCCCACAGCCGGCCCTGCGAGTCGAACGCCAGCCCCTGCGGGTTGCGGTGGCCGTAGCTCCACACGTAGTTGCCGAACGGGTTGTCCGAGGGGACGGTGCCGTCCGGGTTGAGTCGCAGGATCTTGCCTTCGAGGCTGGACCGGTCCTGGGCGTAGTTGCCGTTCTGCGCGTCGCCGGTGCTGGCGTACAGCTTGCCGTCCGGGCCGAACCGCAGGCGACCACCGTCGTGGTACTTGTTACGCCGGATGCCGCTGAGCAGGACCTGCTCGCTGGCGGTGTTGAGTCGCCCGTTCTCCAGCCTGATCCGGACGATGCGGTTGTCGCTCGGCGAGGTGTGCATGATGTAGAGCCACCGGTCGCTGGAGTAGCTGGCCGAGATGGCGAGACCCAACAGGCCACCCTCACCGTCGGTGCTCTGCACGTTCGGCACGGTGCCCAGGTTGGTCTTGGCCCCGGTGCTCGGGTTGAGCTGGATGATGTCGTGCGCGTCGCGCCGGTTGTAGAGCACGCTGCCGTCGGGCAACGTCACCAGACCCCACGGGATGTCGGTGTCGGTGGTGACCTGCCGCACCCCGCACACCGGGTTGGCGCACGCCGCGCCGGTGGTCACCGTCGTGGTGCCGCTGCGCGACGAGGCGTTGTCCTGCCCGTCCCTAGCCACCACGTAGTACTGGTAGGAGGTGTTCGCCGTCAGGCCGCTGTCGGTGAACGTGGTCGCCGGCGGCGCGCCGGTGACAGTGCCCACCTTCGCGCCGGCCCGGTAGATGTCGTACGCCCGCACCCCGATGTTGTCGGTCGACGCGGTCCAGCGCAGCGTCACGGTGGTGCCCGACGCGGTGCCGGTGAGCTGTTGCGGCGCGGTGGGCGGCTGACTGTCGGCCTGACAGGGCGGCGGTGTGATCGAGACGGTGGCGCTCGCCTGCGAGACGTTGCCGGCGGCGTCGCGGGCGTTGACGTACAGACCCCAGGTCGCCCCGGCCACCACGGTCAGGTTGGTGGAGAGCGTCGTACCGCTCACCGACGTCATCAACTGGCCGTCGTGGTAGATGTCGTAGAAGGTCACGGCGACGTTGTCCGTCGAGGCGTTCCACGCGAACGTCACCGAGTTGCAGGTCAGACCGCTGACCCGAGGGCTGCCCGGCGCCGTCGGCGGCTGGCTGTCGGCGCTGCCGAAGGACGTCGTCCACCGTTGGTTGGACTGCCCGTTGCAGGTCCAGAGACCGACCGTGGTGCTGTTGGCGGTGCCGGCGCCGTTCACATCCAGGCACAGACCGGACTGGACGCCGACGATCGTCCCCGAGGTGGTGGTCCGCCAGCGTTGGTTCGCCCCACCGGTGCAGTTGTTGATCTGTAGCGCGGCCGGCGCGGTGGTGTCCTGACCGACCACGTCCAGGCACATCGTGTCGTCGTAGACCCGCAGCTCACCACTTGAGGTGAAGGTCCACGCCTGATTGGCCTGGCCATTGCAGTCGTAGATGTTGATGCCGGCACCGGCGGTCCTGACGTTGCCGACCACGTCCAGGCAACGACCGCTGGCCACGCCCACGACTGTCGACGGCGCCGCGGCGGACGCCGGCACACCGACGGCCAGGCTCAGCAGCGTCACCGCCGCCATCGCCACCGGCAACAGCCGTCGTCGTGGGCGTAGTGGGTTCCTCCGTGCGACGACTCGCATCAGTCCTCCAGGCTCAGGGCATCGACCGGCCCACCCAGACGACGAAGCGCCCGACCACGCCGAACAAGCACATCGACCATCAAAGATGCATTCGTCGCACAAGTCAAACGATGTCCCTCGATCGGGGGCAAACCTGCCCACCATCGGTGCACCCGCCCTCCTCCTCAGGTCGTAAGCGCATTGCCGTCTCGCGCCAGATGGCTCGGGGCGGTCACTCGAACAGGCTTGTTCCACGGCATCGGGTGACGCCGTACGGACCTGCTCCGGACACCCGTTCGCCCAGGAAAGGCACTGGCAGACGATGCGCTCTCTATCCCTTCTCGCCCCCGCTGCACCCCGGCCGGTCGTCCGACTCGGCGCGGTGCTCCTGACCACTGCCGTCATCGCTGTCAGCGCCGCTGGCTGCGGAGCGGCGCAGCACAACCCCGCACCGCCCATCGACGCTCCGGCGGCACCGGCCGCCGCGAGCGGGGCGGGTTCCGCCCTGACCGACACCGACGTCAACGCCTGGCTCGACGGCCTGCTGCCGGCCGCACTCGACCGTAGCGGCATCGCGGGAGCCACTGTCGCCGTCGTGAACGACGGCAAGATCCTTACAACCCGGGGGTACGGGTACGCCGACACCGGGGCCGGCGAGAGCGCCGGTGTACCGGTCGACCCGGACCGCCATCTGTTCCGGATGGGATCGGTGTCGAAGCTCGTCACCGCCACGGCGGTGCTGCAACTCGTGCAGGACGGGAAGCTCGACCTCGACACCGACGTCAGGACGTACCTCGACTTCGAACTGCCGCTCCGCCACGAGCGGGCCGTCACCCTGCGGCACCTGCTGACGCACACCGCCGGCTTCGAGGAGCGGATCGCCGGCCTCATCGGCACCGACGGCAGCGACCTCAACCTGCGCAAGGCCCTGATGACCGACCCACCGGAGCAGATCTACCAGCCCGGCACCGTCCCGGCGTACTCCAACTACAGCAACGCGCTCGCCGGCTACATCGTCGAACGCGTCAGCGGGACGCGCTTCGAGGAGTACGTCCAACGCAACATCCTGGACCGCGCGGGCATGCCGTCGTCGACCTTCGAGCAGCCCCTCCCGGCGGCGCTGCGCGACCGGATGTCCAACGGGTACGACACCTCCGCCGGGCCTGCCGCGCCGTTCGAGATTGTCGGCACGCCCCCGCCCGGTGCGCTGAGCGCCCCGGCGACGGACATGGCGCGATTCATGCTCGCCCAGCTCGGCGAGCCGGTGGGCTTCGCGCCCCTGCTGGACCAACCGACCCGTGAGCTGATGCAGCGACCGGCACTCGACGCGACGTCGTTGGGCACGCTGGCCGACGGGCCCCGGATGACCCTCGGATTCTTCACCGAGGACCGCAACGGCCACCGGATCCTCGGCCACGGCGGCGACACCAAGTACTTCCACTCGCACCTGCAGATCTACCCCGACGACCGCGCCGGGATCTTCCTGTCCCTCAACAGCAACGGCTCCGGTGCCCTCGACAGCCACGAGCTTCGCGATTCGGTGGTGAACGGCTTCGCCGACCGCTACTTCCCCGCCCGCGACGCCCAGCAGACCGCCGGCGTGGACCCGGCGACCACCGCCGAGCACGCCGCGCTGGCCGCCGGCACCTACGAGTCCTCGCGGGCGATCGGGAGCAACTTCCTGACGGCGATCGGCCTGGTCGGTCGGACCACTGTCAGCGTTGCCGACGGCGACCGGTTGCTGGTGAACCCGGGCCCGCTGTCGGACTCTCCCGCCCTCTACGAAGAGGTGGCGCCCTGGGTCTGGCGCGAGGTCGGCGGGCAGCGCACGATCGCCATGCGGGCGACCGACGACCAGGTCGAGGCGATCAGTTTCGACTCCGCGTTCGCGTTGCTACCCGTCGAGCCGGCCCGCGCCTCCGCCGTGGCCGTCCCGGTGCTGGTCCTGTCCACCGTCGTGCTGCTGCTCGCCGTGCTGTCCTGGCCGGTCGGCGCGATCGTCCGCCGTCGGCTCGGGCGCGCTCCCCGGGAACGGGCGGGGCGCACCGCGCGGATCCTGAGCCGCCTCGCTGTCGCCGGCACGCTGCTCGCGTTCGCCGGTTGGGTGCTGACCATCGGCAGCATCATGAGCCTCCAGGACGTTCCCGGGCCCGCACTGCGCACCATCCAGGTGCTGCAACTGCTCGGTCTGCTCGGAGTGCTGCCCGCCGCCGTCCGGCTCGTCGACGACGTGCGACGCCACGTCGGCTGGCGGCGGATCACCGGCAGCGGCCTGATCCTGGTCGCTCTCGCCGGAGCGGGCTGGTTCGCGGTGGAGTTCCACCTGCTCGCGCCTAGCATCTCCTACTGACCCGCCCGACCCGGGACGATCCGGAGCAAGGATGCGCACCGCATGAGGGACCACGTCGACACCGAACCCGGCACACCGCGACTGACGAAGTGGCTCGACGGACGGCTCACCCGGCTCGGGGTGAACGGCGTCTTCCGCCGGGACTGCCTGCTGGCCGCCGCGCTGACCGTCCTGACGTTCGTACTGCTCACCGCGCTGTTCTGGTTCGTGGCACCGGAAGATGGGGTGTCGTTCGACCCGGCGCGGGCCTGGCTGCTCGTCGCCATCTGCTGCGCGCAGGCGATGCTGCTGTGCCTGCGTCGGGTCCGGCCGCTGCTCTGCCTCGCGCTCGTCGTCGGCCTTCAACTGCCCATCATCGGCTTCTCCCTGCCGGAGGCGACCATCCGGGGCCTCGCACCGTTCGTCGCGGCGTACACGGTCGGGTCGTTGCTGCCGGTTCGCCGTGCGCTGCTGGCCGTCAGCGCGGTCGTGGTGGTGGAGTCGATCGGGGCGGCCGTCGTGGTGACCCCGGATCTGCTGACGGCCATCGCGTACGTCTCGGCGAGCGCCCTGACCTACGCCGGCGCGACCTTCGTCGGCGGCTACGTGGCCACCTACCGACGCTACGTGGAGTTGGTCGGGGTGCGGGCGGACGAGGCGATCCGGGAGCAGCGCACGAAGGTCCAGGCGGCGATCGGCGCGGAGCGTTCCCGGATGGCCCGGGAGTTGCACGACGTGGCCGCGCACCACCTCTCCGGCATGGTCGTGCAGGCGGCGGCGGTCGAGCGGCTGATCGACCGGGACCCGGCGGCCGCGAAGGCCGGTGTGGCCTGGATCCGTAGCCAGGGCAAGGAGACCCTGGACAACCTGCGGCTGGTCGTCGGTGTGCTGCGCGGCAGACCGGGGCACGAGGGCGGCGACGGTGCCACTCCGGTGCCGGGGCTGGGCATGCTCGACGACCTCGTCCGCACCGCGGGCGACCTCGCCGGCCCGGTGGAGTTCGTCCGGCAGGGCGAGCAGCGCGAGGTGCCACCGATCGCCGACGTCGCGCTCTACCGGATCGCGCAGGAGTCGCTCAGCAACGCACGCCAGCACGCCCCGGGCGCTGCGGCGCGGGTGGTTCTCCGCTTCGAGCCCCGCTCGGTGTCGCTGGAGGTGGTGAACGAACCCGCTGCGCCGCGACGCGTACCGGCGGCACGCACCGGTGGCGTCGGCCTGGTGGGCATGCGTGAGCGGGCCCAGCTGATCGGGGCGACGTTCACCGCCGGCCCGACGGCGGCCGGTGGCTGGTCGGTCGCCGCGACCCTCCCGACGAACGGTCCTGCCACATCCCGTCCGAAGGAAGAGGCCCCGGCATGATCAGAGTGATGCTCGTGGACGACCAGGCAGTGGTCCGCGCCGGCTTTCGCGTCATCCTGGAGCAGGCCGGCGAGATCGAGGTCGTGGCCGAGGCGTCGAACGGGTCCGCCGCCGTGGAGCTGGCCCGCCGGCTGCAACCGGACGTCATCTGCATGGACGTCCGAATGCCGCACGGCGACGGGCTCACCGCGACCCGGCAGATCGTCGCCGAAGCGAGCGGGACGCCACCGGCGGTGCTGGTCGTGACGACCTTCGACCTCGACGAGTACGTCTTCGGCGCGTTGGAGTCCGGCGCCAGCGGGTTCATCCTCAAGGACTGTGAGCCCGAGGAGCTGATCGAGGCGATCCGTCGGCTGGCGAGCGGTTACGGGCTCGTCGACCAGGCCGTCACCCGTCGGGTGATCTCCGAGTTCGCCAGGCGTACGCCCGCTCCTCACTCGGACGCGGCGGCGGCGCACCAGCTGACCGCGCGGGAGACCGAGATCGTGGAGTTGCTCGCGCAGGGCCTGTCGAACGTCGAGATCGCCGAGCGGCTCTTCATCGAGACCAGCACTGTCAAGTCGCACCTCGGGCGCGCCATGACGAAGATCGGCGCACGGGACCGGCTACAGACCGTCGTGTGGGCGTACCAGAACGGGGTGGTCCACCGATGACCGCGATTCCGCACAGACCTCGCCACGCGCAGGTCAGGCCCAGACTGGCCAGGCCGCAAGTCCTATTGATTCAATAGGACTTGCCAACAAACCGTTCGTAGGGAGGATCCGGGTGACACTTTCCCTCCCGTCCCGCGATGCCGCGACGATCGTCAAGCCACTGCCACCACGGCTGCTCACCGTTCGCGACGGCAACGCCGAGATGCGGTGGGAGGCCATGGCGGGGCAGGGCTTCACGGTCCCCACCGACCGGTTCTTCGTCCGCAACCACACCCGCAGTCCGCTGCTGGACGTGGAGACGTGGCGTCTGCGCCTGTTCGGCACCGGCCTGCGGGGCTCACCGACCCGTGACGACCCGGTCGAGTTCGACTACGGCGACCTGCGGGCCATGCCCGCCGAGGAGACCGCGGCCCTGCTGGAGTGCGCGGGCAACGGCCGACGCTTCTTCGCCTCGCAACAGGCCCATCCGACACCCGGGGTGCCGTGGGGTCTCGGCGCGGTGGGGGCGGCGCGCTGGCGCGGCGTACGGCTGTCGACAGTCCTGCGCCACGCCGGCCTGACCAACGACGCGATCGACGTGCAGCCCGAGGGCCTGGACCCGGACTTCGTGACCGGCGGGGAGAATCTCGGCCGGGTGCGCCGCCCGATCCCGATCGCCAAAGCCCTCGACGACGTGCTGCTGGCGTACGAGATGAACGGGGAGACGCTGCCGGTCGACCACGGCTTCCCGGTGCGGGTGGTGGTCCCGGGCTGGATCGGCATCTCCTCGATCAAGTGGATCGGCCCAATCGAGGTCTCGGCCACACCCCTGTCCTCGCCGTGGAACACCCGGTTCTACCGGATGTTCGGGCCCGGCCATCCTGCCGGCGGTCGCCTCGTGACAACGCCGGTGGTCAAGAGCGCCGTCGAGCTGCCGTGGAACGTCAGCGTTCCGAGCGGCGGGCAACTGCTGATACCCGGTCGGTCCTGGTCCGGCAACGGCCCGATCCGCGCTGTCGACATCAGCACCGACGACGGGGCGACCTGGCAGCTCGCCGATCTCCACCCCGACGACGAGGGCGGCGTCTGGCAGCGCTGGACGGCGCGCTGGCGCCCGCCGCGGCCCGGCCGGTGGACCCTGCTGGCACGGGCCACCGACGTCACCGGGGCGAGCCAGCCGGACCAGGCCCGCCCCAACGCTCTCGGCTACCTGTTCGACGGTGTCGTCCGCCACCCGGTGACGGTGTCCTGAACACCATCCGGGTCAGCCGTTCCACTCCTTGGCCAGCAGCTCGTAGGAGCTGACCCGGTCGGTGTGGGCGTGGGTGATCGTGGTGACGAGCAACTCATCGGCGGCGGTGACGTCCCGCAGGGTGCGCAGCCGCTCGGCCACCGTCGTGGGCGAGCCGACGAACTGGGTGTCCACCCGGTCGGCAACCAGCTTCCGATCGGCGTCGGCCCACGGCAGCGCGGCGGCCTGCTCAGGGCTCGGGAACGGGATCGCACCCTCGCCGCTGCGGATGCTGCGCACCCACGGGCCGTACGGTGCGGCCAGCCGGCGCGCGGTGTCGTCGGTCTGGCCCACGACCACGTCGGCGGAGACCACCACGTACGGCTCGGTGAGCGTGGTCGAGGGCTGGAACGCGGCACGGTAGGCGGTGACCGCGTCGAGCACTGACGATGGGCTGACGTGGTAATTGGCGGCGAACGGCAGGCCCAGTGCGCCGGCGAGTTGGGCGCTCTCCCCACCGCTGCTGCCCAGCAGCCACACCCGCAGATCGGTGCCCTCCCCCGGCACGGCGTGCGCGTCCAGACCGTCGGCGTCGGTGTAGTCGCCGCGCAGCAGGGCCAGGACGTCGGCGACCTGTTCGGCGAAGGGCGGTGGCTGGGCGCCCGGTTGGTGCAGCAGGGCGCTGCTCAGGGCGAAGCGCGGTGAGGCGAGCACCTGGGCGTAGGAGAACGGCGGAGGGATGAGCAGCCCGTCGACGATCCGAGCATCGACAGCTGGCGGTGTGGGCGCGGCGACCTCCCGGGCGGCCTCGACGCGCCGCTGACCTGAGCGGCCGAGTCCGAGGTCGATGCGGCCCGGGTAGAGCGCGGCGAGGGTGCCGAACTCCTCGACGACCGACAGTGCGGTGCGGTGGCCGACCTGGACGGCCCCGGAGCCGACGCGGATCGCGCTGGTGGCCGCGGCGACCTGCCCGATGAGAACGGCCGGAGCGGAGCTGGCGACACCGGCAGCGAGATGGTGCTCGGCCAGCCAGTAACGGTGGTAGCCGGACTGCTCTGCCCGGCGGGCCAGATCGACGGTGTTGCGGAGGGCGTCGGTGACGGTGCCACCGGCGGGCACCGGCGAGAGGTCGAGAATGGACAGTGGGGTGGAGGGCATTGTGGTCCCCGTTCTGGTCAGGTCGTGGAGGGTACGGTCACCGTCGGGAAGGGACGGCTCGGGATCTCCCGGCGCAGCACCGGCGCCACCTCGGCCTGGAACAGCTCCAGGCTCTCGCGGTGCTGCTTGTCGGTCAGCCCGTCATGGTCGGCCTGGAGGTGGATGACCTCGTGGCCGAACTGTTCGTGATAGCGCAGCACCTTGTCGACGAGCTGCTGCGGGCTGCCGACCAGGATCGAGCTGCGGTCGATGGCGTCCTCCAGGGTGCCGAAGACCGGTGGCACGCCGAGTCGCCGGAACGCGGCCACCCGGGCGTCGAAGATCGGCCGGTACCGCTCGATCGCCTCCTGCGAGGTGCGCGCCACGTGGAAGCCGGCGGTACCGGCGCCGACGAGGGCGTCGGCTGGGTCGTGCCCGTAGTGCACCCACCGTTCCCGGTAGTGGCGAATGAGTTCGGCGTACGGCTCGATCGGGTTGGTGACGTTCGCGGAAAAGATCGGGTCGCCGTACCGTGCGGCGAGGTCGACGGAGTCTCTGCTGGTGGCGCTGCCGTGCCAGACCCTGATGGGCTGTTGGAGCGGGCGCGGCCAGGTCTCGGCGTCGGACAGCGACGGCCGGTACGTCCCGGACCAGGTGACCTTCTCCTCACGCCAGAGCCTGCGGAACAGCTCGTAGCCCTCCCGGTTGCGGTCCCACTGGTCGTCTGCGGTGACGTGGAACAGCTGCGCCTGCGCCGTACCGTTTCCCTTACCGATGATCAACTCGAGTCGGCCGCCGGAGAGGTGGTCGAGGGTGGCGTAGTCCTCGTAGGCGCGGACGGGGTCGAGCAGGCTGAGCGTGGTGACCGCAGTGAACAGGCGGATGGTGGAGGTACGGGCCGCGATGTGACTCAGCACCACCGGCGGCGACGACGAGATGAACGGGCGCTCGTGCCGTTCACCGACGCCGTACCCGTCGAACCCGAGTTCCTCGGCGAGGACGGCCGTGTCGACCACCTCCCGAAACCGCTCGGTGGTGCTCCTGTGCTGACCGGTGACCGGGTCGGGCAGGTGGGTGATGAGCGTTATCAACAGGAACTTCACGCCGGTACCGTCACTTTCGGGGAGGCAGGGTCAGGCAGGTGGGTCGGGTCGGCGTCGCTGGCAGGCGGTGAGCGGCGGGGTCACACCACACCGACCTGGTTGACCGCGCGGGCGGGGCGGAGCCCGAGATGGTCTCGCAGGGTGGTGCCCTCGTACTCGGTGCGGAAGACGCCGCGCTCCTGAAGCAGCGGGACGACCCGGTCGACGAAGTCGTCGAGGCCACCCGGGGTCAGGTGCGGCACCAGGATGAAACCGTCAGCGGCGTCCGACTGCACGAAGTGGTTCATCCGGTCGGCGACCTGCCGTGGGGTGCCGACGAACGACTGCCGGCCGGTGACCTCGATGATCAGGTCGCGGATGCCGAGCCCCTTCTCCTCGGCCAGGGCCCGCCACCGCCGGGCGGTGCCGACCGGGTCGGAGTACATGCCGGCCCGGCCCCGGCTGATCGCGTCGCCGGAGACGTCGGGGTCCTCGGCGGGCAGGGGGCCGTCCGGGTCGTACCCGGACAGGTCCCGGTTCCAGAGCTGTTCCAATAGCAGGATGGCGGTCTGCGGGCTGACCTGCTGCCGGCGGATGTGATGCGCGCGTTCCTGCGCCTCGGCGTCGGTGTCGCCGAGCACGAACGTGACACCAGGGATCACCTTCAGGTCGTCGGGTTGACGGCCGTAGAAGGCGAGCCGCGACTTCACGTCCCGGTAGAACTCCCGGCCGTCCTCCAGGGTGCCGTGCCGGGAGAAGATCGCGTCGGCGCTGGACGCGGCGAACTCGCGACCGTCGGGAGAGTCGCCGGCCTGGAGGATCACCGGGTGCACCTGAGGACTGCGGGGCACCGTGAAGTGCCCGGAAATGTCGAACTGGTCGCCGTCGTGGGCGAAGGCGCCGGGCGCGGCCTCGGCGACGTACCGGCCGCCGTTCCGGTCGCCCACGATCGCCTCCGCCGGCCACGACTCCCACAACTTCCGGGCGGTACGCACGAACTCGGCGGCCCGCTCGTAGCGCAGCGTGCGGTCGAGGTAGCCGCCCCGGCGGAAGTTCTCCCCGGTGAACGCGTCGGAGGTGGTGACGACGTTCCAGGCGGCCCGCCCGCCGGAAAGATGGTCGAGGCTGGCCAACTGCCGGGCCAGCTCGTACGGCTCCCGGAAGGTGGTGTTGAGGGTGCCGGCCAGGCCCAGGTGGGTGGTGACCGCCGCGAGGGCGGCGAGCACGGTCAGGGTGTCCGGGCGTCCGACCACATCCAGGTCGTGGATGCGCCCCCGCTGCTCCCGCAGCCGCAGCCCCTCCGCGAGGAAGAAGAAGTCGAACTTGCCGCGCTCGGCGGTGCGGGCCAGGTGGACGAAGGACGAGAAGTCGATCTGGCTGCCGGAGGCAGGGTCACTCCACACGGTGGTGTTGTTCACGCCGGGAAAGTGCGCGGCCAGGATGATCTGCTTGGGCATGACGGTCTCCAATGCTCAGGCGGTCGCGGCGGCGTAGCGGCTCGCCGGTCTGGGAAGGCCGAGCAGGTCGCGCAGCGTCCCGCCGGGGTAGCCGGCACGGAACAGCCCGCGGTCGCGCAGCGCGGGCACCAGTGCCCGGGTGATCGCGGTCAGGTCGTCCGGGAGCACGGCGGGACGCAGCCGGAAACCGTCCACTCCGGCGCGGTGCCACTCGGTGAGCAGGTCGGCCAACTCCCCCGGGGTACCGGTGAAGATTGTCGCGTCGGACGTGAACTCGTCGCCGTGCAGCTCGTCGAGGCGGGTACGACGGTGCCGGGCCAATGTCGATGTCTCGTCGAGGAACACGACCAGGTCGGCGAGGACGCGCAGCGGCGGATCCACTCGGCCGACGGTCTCCTCGGCCGCCCGTACCTCGGCCACGATCGCGGCGGCGTGGCCGGGGTCTGTCGGGGTGACGAAGACGATGTCCGCGTGCCGGGCGGCGAACGCGTACGGCACCGACGAGTGCGCTAGCGCGGCGACGACCGGTTGACCCTGCGGCGACCGGGGCACGATGGAGGGGCCCTTGACGGAGAACCACCGGCCGGTGAAGTCGACGTAGTGCAGCCGCTCCCGGTCGACGAAACGGCCGGTCGGCAGATCCCGGATCACGGCGTCGTCCTGCCAGCTGTCCCAGAGCCGGCGGACCGCCTCCACCGCGTCGCCCGCCTCGGCGAAGAGGTCACCGACGAGCTGCACGGCTTCCGGTTCGTCGAGGCGGGCCAGGTCCAGTGCCGGTATGTCGCGGCGACCGAAGTGCCTGGCCTCGGCCCTGCGCGCGGAGACCCGGGGCCGCCAACCGGCCCGCCCGCCGCTGATGTGGTCGAGGGTGGCTATCGCCGTGGAGAGGTGGAACGGCTCGGTGTGGGTGGTGCTGGTGGTCGGGATCAGACCGATGTGCCGGGTCAGCGGGGCGACACGGGCCGCGATCTGCACCGCGTCGAGGCGTCCGCGTACCTCGTCGACGCGGTCGTCCGGGCCGTCGGGCCGGGACGACTGGAGGTCGAGGCTGTCCTCGATGGTGAGCAGGTCCAGTGCGGCGTGTTCGGCCTCGCCGACGAGGGCGTTCCAGTAGCGGGCGGTGAGGGGCGCTGTCGCGTCGGCGTGCGAGAGCCGCCAGGCGGCAGGGTGCCAGCCGAGGCCGTCGAGGGCCACGGCCACATGCAGGCTCGTGTCGATCATTGGTGTCTCTCCTCCGGTCGGCCGGCGGTGACCAGCGTGGGCAGCGCGTTCAGCAGGGACCGCGTGTAGTCGTGTCGGGGGTAGGTGAAGACGTCGCCGACCGGTCCCTGCTCGACCACCGCGCCCTCGTGCATCACCAGCACCCGGTCACTGAGGTGGTGCACGACGCCCAGGTCGTGGGAGATGAAGAGCAGTGCGGTGCCGTCTGTGGCGCGCAGCTCGGCCAGCAGGTCGAGGACCTGGGCCTGCACGGAGACGTCGAGGGCGGAGACCGGTTCGTCGCAGATGATGAGGCTGGGTCGGGGAGCGATGGCGCGGGCGATGGCGACGCGCTGCCGCTGCCCGCCGGAGAGCTGCCGGGGGTGCCGGTCGAGCAGGTCCGGGCTGAGACCCACGCGCCGCAGCAGGTCGATGACGTGATCGCGGCGGTCCGCCCGACCGACATCGGGGCCGACGTTCTCCGCGACGACCCGCCCGACGCTGTAGCGAGGGTCGAAGGAGCTCAGCGGGTCCTGCGAGATCAGCTGTAACGTGCGCCGCAGTGGGTGGCGGGCCCGTTCCGGCACGCCGGCCCACGGCGTCTGCTCGAAGGTGACGGTCCCCGCGTCGGCGTCGAGCAGACCGGCGACGATCCGGGCCACTGTGCTCTTGCCGGAGCCGGATTCGCCCACCAGACCGAGCGTCTCGCCTCGGGCGATGGTGAAGGACACGTCCCGCACGACGGTGTGCTCGCCGTACCTCTTGGTCAGGCTGTCCGCGTCGAGCACTGTGTCGTCGGCGCGGACCTCGGGCCGGGCGGGCAGCGCCGTCCGTGCGCCCCCGGCCGGTGACGCCCCGGCGAGCCGGCGGCCTCGCGACGTCGCGGAGGGCACCGCGGCCAGCAACTGCCGGGTGTACGGGTGTTCCGGCGCCCGCAGTAGCCGGTCGGTGGGGCCCTGCTCGACGATCCGGCCATCGCGCAGCACCAGGACCCGGTCGGCGATCTGGGCGACGACTGCCAGATCGTGGCTGATCAGCAGGAGACTCACGCCGGCAGCGCGTCGCTCGGCGAGCAGACGGAGAATCTGCGCCTGCACTGTGACGTCCAGCGCGGTGGTCGGCTCGTCGGCGATCAGCAGCGCCGGTTCGCCCGCGATCGCCGAGGCGATCAGCGCCCGCTGCCGCAGCCCACCGGAGAGCTGGTGCGGGTACTGCCGGGCCCGGCGCTCGGGCTCCGGCAGGTGGACCTGGTCGAGCAGGTGGGTGACCCGGCCGGCCCGTTCCCGGCGGCTGACGATCTCGTGTGTGCTGAGCACCTCGCCGATCTCGGCGCCCACCGTGCGCAGCGGGTCGAGGGAGACCAGCGCGTCCTGCAGGACCAGACCGGCAAGGCGGCCGCGGACACGTCGCCAGTCCCGTGGCCGGTGGCCTCGCACATCCTGGCCGGCCAGTTCGAGTCGGCCGGCGCGGACCCGCGCGCCCGGGCCAGCGAGGCCGACCAGCGTACGGGCGGTGACGCTCTTGCCGGAGCCGGACTCTCCGACGACGGCCACGCACTCGCCACGCTCGACGGTGAAGCTGACGCCGCGTACCGCGGCCACCGGGCCGGTCGGGGTGTCGAAGTCGACGCGCAGGTCCTCGACTGTGACAAGGGCGGACATCAGCGTTGCCGCCCGTCGAAGCGGGCCTGCCAGCGGCGGCCGACAACGGTCAGCGACACCACCGTGGCGGTGACCGCCAGGCCGGGCAGGATGCTGATCCACCAGGCCACCTGGAGGTAGTTGCGTCCCTCGGAGAGCATCGCGCCCCACTCCGGCGACGGCGGCTGCGGACCCATGCCGAGAAAGCTGAGACCGGCGGCGGCCAGGATGGCCTCACCGAGCCCGATGACCGCGAGCACCGGGACCGGGCCCACCACGTTAGGGAGCACGTGTCGAAACACGAGCCGGGGCCGGGACTGCCCGAAAGTGACAGCCTGTTCGACATAACCGGAGCGGCGGACGACAAGTGTCTGACCACGGACCACCCGGGCGTGGTGCGGCAGGGTGGCGATGCCGATGGCGACGATCAGGCTGCCGGTGCCGGTTCCGGCGATGGCGATGAACAGCAGGGCGAGCAGCAACATGGGAAACGCCGAGAGTGCGTCGAACGTGCGGCTCAGCGCCTCGTCGGCGACCCGGTGCGTGAGGCCCGCGAGCAGGCCGAGCAGGACGCCCCCGGTCACCGCGATCGCGGTGGCGGCGACGCCGATGGTCAGCGAGTGACCGGCGCCGTGCACCACCCGGGTCAGGACGTCGCGGCCGAGGTGGTCGGTGCCGAACCAGTGCGCCGCATCGGGCGGACGGAGTACCGCGAGCGGGTCGGCCGCGAGCGGATCACCGGGCGCGAGTGCCGTCGGCCAGGCCGCGGCGACGACCAGCAGGATGAGGTACGCCCCGGCGGCGAGCGGGCCGGGTCGCGGCCGGGACCGTCGGCGTACGGCCCGATCGGCCGGGTCGGTGAGGGTCAGTGCCGGGGCGTCGGTGAGCGGGGGGCCCATTGTGACTGTCATCGGGGGTCAGCTCCTTCGCAGACGCGGATCAACCAGCAGGTACGCCAGGTCGGCAGTGGTGTTGACCACGACGTAGCCGGCAGCGGAGAGGGTGACCACGGCCAGCACCACAGGCATGTCCCGGGCGGTGACCGCGCTGAGCGTGACCTGGCCGAGGCCAGGCCGACCGAAGACCTGTTCGACGATGACGGTGCCGCCGACCACGACGCCGAAGACCCAGCCGGCCAGACTGACGGCCGGCAGGAACGCGTGCCGCAACGCATGGCGCACCAGCACGGTTCGTTCCCGTACGCCACGGGCGCGGGCGGTGAGCACGAACGGCTCGTCGAGGGCCTTGTCGATGCCGTCACGCAGCACCTGGGTGAGCAGCCCGGCGATGGGTAACGCGAGGGTGACGGCCGGGAGAACCAACGCGCTGAGCCCCCTGTCGCCCGAGACCGGGAAGAACCCGAACCGGAACGACAGCACACTGAGCAGCAGAAGGCCGACCAGGAACGACGGGGTGGAGACCAGCAGCAGTTCGGTGCTGGAGCTGACCCGGCGCAGCCACTGTCGCCGGTCCCCGGCGGTGGCCACCGCGACGATCAGGGCGAGCAGCACCCCGAACCCGGCGGCGGCGACCGCGAGGGTGAGGGTGGGGGCGAGTTGTTCGCCGATGATCTCGGTGACGGGGCGTTGCAGCAGGTACGAGCGACCGAGGTCGCCGCCACCCAACCGCCCGAGGTAGTCGAGGTACTGCACGACGGCCGGCCGATCCAGGCCCCACTCGGCGGTGATCTCGGCGCGGATCTGTGGAGTGTCGGCGCCGTCGGCGACGATGTTGTCCACTGTGTCACCGGGCGCGGCCAGCAACGCCAGGTAGGCGGCGGTGGCAGCGACCCAGAGGACGACCAGGCCGGCACCGAGCCGGCGGGCCACGGCACGCACGGGTAAGCGGCTCATGTCACTTGCCAATCCACAGGTCGTACGCGCTGGCGGGCACCCCGGCGGTGGGCTCGAAGCGCACCCCGCCGACGCCGGTGCTGGCGGCGATCTGGTCGGCTGGGGCGTACAGCGGTAGCAGCAGGGCCTGCTCCGCGACGACCTGCTGTTGCAGGTCGGCGTAGATGCCGGCACGCTTCGTCGGGTCGGCGGCGGCCTGACCCGCCTCCAGGAGCCGGTCGATGCGCGGGTCGTTGACCTGGGTGCGGTTGATGCCGCCCTTCGAGTGCAGCAGCAGGTTCAGGGCGGCCCCGGCGTCGGTGTCGGCGCGCGAGTTGTCGAAGACCTCGTACTCGTTGCGCTGGAACGCGTCGGTGGCGGTGCCCTGGTCGACGAGCGACACCTTGAGGTCGATGCCGGCGCTCTGCTTGACGGCCGCCTGGACGGCCTGGGCCAGGACGTCACGGCGGTCCCGGACGAAGGGCGCTGACTGCACGAGCCGTACGGTGAGCCGCCTGCCGGCCTTCACCCGGTAGCCGTCGGCGTCGCGGGCAGCCCAACCAGCCTGGTCGAGCAGCGTGTTCGCCTTGGCGGTGTCGCCGCTGTAGCCACCTTCGAGGCGCTTGTCGTACAGGGGGCTGGACGGGCTGATCACGCTCCAGGCGCGGGTGGCGGTGTCGCGGTAGACCGACCTCAGGACGGTGTCGACGTCGACGGCCTCCCGGAACGCCTGCCGGACCCGCAGGTCGTCGAAGGGTGCGTGTGAGGTGTTGAAGTAGTAGGAGTAGGCGGAGCCGGAGTTCAGCTCGCGGGTCAGGCGCAGCGTCCGGTTGCCGGTGACCAGCGGCTGGTCGGTGGCCGGTACCCCCTCGATGAGCTGCACCTGGCTCGATGTGAGGGCACCGACGCGGACCGCCGACTCCTTGAGGAACCGGTAGGTGATGCCGTCGAGGTGGGCCGGACCGGTGTGCGTCGCGGTGGGTGGCGCCGAGTCGTACGTTGCGTTTCGGCGGTAGTGCAGCTCCTGACCGGGGACGTAGCGGTCCAGTACGAACGGTCCGGTGCCGACCACGTCCACGCCACCTGCCTTGAGGTTCTTCGCCTGTCGAAGCGAGGTCGGGGAGATCTGCGCGCCCTGCGGGGAGGCGAGGAAGTCGAGGATGAGCACGTCCGGCGCGCTGAGGACGAGCCGTACGGTGCGCGGGTCGACGGCCTGGACGGCCTTGAGGTTGCGCAGTTGAACGGCGGCGACGGCCGGGGCGTACCCGGGCTCCCGGAGTTTGTCGAAGTTGGCCTTGACGGCGGCCGAGTCGAACGGCGTGCCGTCGGTGAACGTGACCCGTTCGCGCAGCGTCAGGGTGTAGGAGAGCCCGTCCGGCGCGACCGCCCAGCCGGTCGCCAGCCACGGCACCAGCTTGCCCTGCTGGTCGTAGGTCAGCAGCGACTCGAAGGTGTTCCAGACCAGCAGACGAGCCTTCGCCTGGGCGTACTGGTGCGGGTTGAGGGTGATCGGCTCGGTCTCCACGGCCCAGGTGAGGGTGCCACCGGAGCGGGGCTGACCGGCCGCCTCTGCGGCCGGCGGGGCCGCGGTGGAGCAGCCGGCGACGACGGCGAGCAGTGGGGCGAGCGCGGCGGCGGCCAGGGTTCGCAGACGGTACGCGGGCATGGTGAGATCTCCTGTCCAGGCAGGTACGAGCGGGTATGCCGACGGTCGGCCCCTGCGCTTGGCGCGGGCCGGTGGCGGTGTCGGTGCGGTGGTGGCGCGGCGGTGCGCCTCACCTCGGCGGGCCGATTCGGCCGGCCGGGTTACGGGCGTTGGTGCCGGGTCAGACCAGACAGGAACTCGACCACACCCGACCGAAGTCGATGTGGCCGCGGATCGTCAGCCGCAGCTCGCTGGACATGAGCCGAGTCCACCTCCAGAGCGTGGTGGTGTCAACGAATCGGCCGCCGGATGTCGGCTATCGCACGTGAGGACGTCGATTCGTTGACGCATAACCTACTAAGGCTATAGGATTTGCAGGGATTACGTCCTGACAGGTGGGGAACCCAGGGCGTCGACCTCAATCCAGGTCGAGCACGACCTTGCCCGCCACCCGGCGCCCCCGCAGCGCGTCGGCGGCTTCCCCGAGACGCTGCCACGAGCCGCGCCAACCGATCGGCGCACGCAACACACCACGTGCCACGAGATCGATCAGAATCGCGAGATCCGGCCCCGCAGCGGTCGCGTCACCGAAGGACCGCAACGTCCTCGCCGCCCCACAGCAAAGGTGGAATTGACCGGGAAGGCCGCCGGCTCGCCGGACGCCCAGCCGATGCTGTGCAACACCCCACCCGGGGCCAGCAGACCCCAGGCGGTCACCAGGGACGGGCCGCCGACCGTCTCCAGCACCACGTCGACCGAGCCGACGACCGCGTCGAGGCCGACCACCACCTCGTCCGCGCCGAGATCCGTCAGCCCGGCACCACGCGCCGCAGAGCCGACCACCGCTACCACGTACGCGCCACAATGCCGGGCGAGCTGGGTGGCGACCCGGCCCACGCCCCCGGACGCACCCGTGATCAAAACCCGGCGGCCGAGGAGCGCGCCCGATGTCCGCAAGGTACGCAGAGCGGTCAGGCCGACCATGGGCAGTGCGGCGACCTCGGCCAGGTCGACGGCGGTGGGGACCACCGCCACGCTGTCCACCTCGAACACCGCGAGGCGTGCCCAGGCACCCGCCCCGAAGGCGACCACCCGGTCACCCTCGCGAGGGCCGGTCCCGTCGGTCGCGCCTCGCAGCACGTGACCTGCGGCGTCATGGCCGAGCACGCTTCCGGCCGGCCAGCCGCTGAGATGCCGGATCTCGCCCGCGTTGACGGCGGCGTGCCGCACCTCGACAAGCACCTGCCCGGGACCCGGAACGGGATCGGGCAGTTCCGTCAGCCGGAACCCCTCGTCGGTGTCCGGAGCAGCAACAACCGCGCGCATGGCATCGTTCCCGTCAGTGAGAGGCGTGCCGAGGACCGGTCAGGCGGCGGGGCGGCGGGCCGCCGGGTCGTGATCGCCGGCCAGACCGGCGTAGCGACCCCGGTGGTACAGCAGGGGGGAGCCGACATCGGCGTGCCGGAGCACCTCCGGCTCGGCCAGCACCACGGCGTGATCGCCGACGGTCACCCGGTCGACGACCCGGCAGAGCAACCAGGCAAGGGTGTCGTCGAGGATCGGCACCCCCTCCGGGCCGATCCGCCAGCGGGTGGAGCCGGCGAACCGGTCGATGCCGCTCGTCGCGAAGGTCCGGGCGAGCGCCTGCTGGTGGTGGGCGAGCAGATGCACTGCCACATGTCGGGCACGGGCCACCGCGGGCCAGCTCGACGAGCCGAGATTCAGGCAGAACGAGACGATCGGCGGCGCCAGTGACACCGAGGTGAACGAGGTGGCGGTGAAGCCGACCGCCGGCGTGCCGGGAGCGGTGACCACCGTGACGGTGCTGGCCTGGTGGCGCAGCAACGTCCGCAGCGCGTCGCTGTCGGCGTCGATCGGGGCGTCGGTGGACTGGGTCATGGCGATCCTCCCGAGGGGTTGGTCCGCTGGGCCTACGAACGGTCGACGGGATCGCCCGCCAGCCGCTCGTACGGGGTCTTCTCGCCCGCCTCGACAGCGATCGGCAGCCGGTTCTCCACGGGGGGCAACGGGCAGGTCGCGAAATCGGTGTACGCACACGGCAGGTTGGTCGCCCGGTTGAAGTCGAGCGTCACCCGGCCCTGCTCGTCCGCCGCCGCGACGGAGAGGGCGCGGTTGGCCGGATAGGTCGTGACGCCCGAGGTGGCGTCGGTGAACAGCACCGACAGGCTCCCCGGCACGTGGCCGTTGAACGCGGTCAGGCTCAGCGGAACCCTGTCGACGGTGAACTCGATCCGACCGGGGGCGTCGTAGACGTGCGTGAGCCCCTCAACGGCCGCACCGACAGTGGTCGGCCGAGGGGTGTCGAACGGCACGAAGCGCCCGCGCAGGACCCATCGGCGGCTGGGCGGAAAGGTCGAGGTACCCCGGTAGGCGACACGGAGTGGGTTATCCGGGCGTCGGGGACGGAGGATGTCGTGCCCACCCCGGCGGGCCACCTCCAGCACCCCACCGTCGATGCCGACGGTGACGCCGCCGCGCTCGGCGATCGGCCCGAACTCGTGCCGCCCTCGAATCGGCCGGTCGTCAATGACCAACTTCTCGTCGGCGCCGAGAGTCACTACCGGGCCGCTCTCACCGGTGTACCACTCCCCCGGCACGTCCGGGAAACGCTGAGGCCCCGCGGTGAGCCAGTGCAGACCGGTGACGGCCAGGAAGCCGTGCGGGTCGGCCCGAACCTGCTCGTGGCTGCGGTGCCACTGCCGCCACTCCTCGTCGAACTCGAACTGGGGGTCGGCGGTGGTGTGCGTTGGGGCATCGGCGATCGTCACAGGTCCTCCTCAAGGGCGCACCACCACCTTGGCGGGGTGCGGGATACCGGCCACGCGTCGGCGGTAGGCCGGCGACGGACACCGGGCAGGCGAGGGCTCGAAGGCCCGTTCAGGCGGGGCTGGGAGCGCCCGGACAGAGCTGCGCGGCGACCCGCATCAGGTCGACGACCCGGCGGGAGGTGAACAACCGAACCGGCGGCATGCGGTCGATTTTCCTACCAACAAGGTAGGATTTCAAGACCCTTGGTCGAGCATCCTCGGTAGGCTCCCACCCGCTGAGGCGCTTCACCCCGCTGATCGGCGAAGCGTTCACCCAGCCCACCGGGGCACGGCGCCGTGAGCGCCCGCCACCCGGTGCGCGCGGGCCCGTCCACCACAGGTCGACTGTGGACATCAGCGGAGTACGATCCCGCTCGTACCGCAGTGGTGACCTCCAGCTGACGACCCCTCGATAGGAGCCTGGCATGGCCGGCCCGGACCCCGAACTCGCCTCGAAGCTTCAGCCTGACGTGCCGCACGCGGCACGGATCTGGAACTACTGGATGGGCGGCAAGGACAACTTCCAGTCCGACCGGGCGGCCGGCGACGCTGTCGCCGAGGTCTACCCGGAGATCGTCCTCATGGCACAGCAGTCCCGTGTGTTCCTGGTGCGGGCGGTGCGTTACCTCGCGGCCGAAGCGGGCATCCGGCAGTTCCTGGACATCGGCACCGGCCTCCCCAGCATGCAGAACACGCACGCGGTCGCCCAGGGCATCGCGCCCGACTCCCGCATCGTCTACGTGGACAACGACCCGATGGTGCTGGTGCACGCGCGGGCGTTGCTGGCCAGCACGACGTCGGAGGGTGTCACCACCTACGTTCCGGCCGACTACCACGACCCCGAGAAGATCCTCGCCGAGGCGGCGCAGACGCTCGACTTCAGTCAGCCCATCGCCGTGATGTACATGGGCGTGATGGGTTACGAGCCCGACCTGGCCGAGGTGCGGTCGATCGTCGAGCGGACGATGGCCGCGATGCCGTCCGGCAGCTATCTCGTGCTCTGGGACGGCACCGACACCAGCCCCGCCGTCGTCGCCGGTGCCGAACGGCTGGCACAGAGCGGTGGAGTGCCGTACATCCTGCGCAGCCCGGAGGAGCTCGACACCTGCTTCGCCGGGTTGACCAAGGTGGAGCCCGGCCTGGTGCCGATCCCCCTGTGGCGACCGGACGACGCTGACGCGGTCGGGATCGACGCCTACGGGGCAGTGGCCCGCAAGCCCTGACCGACACGACGTCCGCCCCGCTCCCGCCGTCGCGCCGGAAGCGGGGCGGTCGTCGTTCACCGGGCGCAGCTCATGGTCAGCCCGTCGGGAACCGCACTGGCCGTCACGAGCATCCCGAACGTCGTCGCTCCGTCCAGCGCCAGCGTCCCGTTGTAGGACGCGTTGCGGACCGACACGTCGGCGCCGGTGGTCTCGACCACTCCACCCCAGACGGTCTGGACCCGCTCGTCACCGGACCACCGCCAGGAGACGCGCCAGCGGTCCAAGGGTTGCGTCCCGGTGTTGCGGACGGTGACCGTGGCGACGAAACCGTTGCCCCAGCGGGCGTCGATCGTGGCCGTCGCCCGGCACGCGGTCAGCGGGGCGGTCCGCGCCGACCCGATCATGTACGGGTCGCGCTTGCCGTCAGGGTCGCTGAACCGGTACCAGTACTCCGTGTCGGGCGTCAGACCCCCGATGGTCACCGTGCCGAAGCGCTCCGGCCCGGAAACCGCCTCGGCCACCGGCGTCCGCCACTGTTGGGCGTCCTCCCGGCTGGCGAAGAGGCTGACGGTCATCGGCGGGTCGTAGCCGCAGGGCGGCCGGAAGAAGATCGAGTACGAGATGGTCACGCTCGTGGTGGTGACCCCGGCGACGCTCCCGGTGACCGGCAGAGCCGGTGGGCAGGCAATGGTCGGCGACGGCGACGGCGTGGCCGACAGCGTGGGGGCGGGCGTCGCGTCGGTGGCGCTGGTCGTCCCGGTCCAGGCGGCCAGCGCCATGGTGGTGACAGCGAGGAACATGCGAAGCATCGGAACCTCCGTGGTCAGCGGGCACCGATGACCGAGGTGGTAGCCGGTGCGCGCTCCGGTTTCCGGTCATCGACGAAGCTGCCCGGCACGGGTGACATGGTCACCTCGCGCGCCCCGTGGACCGGAGGAGATCTGGTGCGCGCTGGCTCCCCGAGCACGACCGAACCACAGCATGGCAGTCGACAGGTATCGATACAACCCGATCCCGAAGCCGTCGAGCATCGTCCGCTTTCTCGTCGCCGAAGGGACATCAGCCGGGCGCTCGCCCCGAGAATGATCCATCATGGTCTATTCATTCGGACACGGGAGCACACCATGCTCGACGCAAGAAGCACGACCCGGCGACCCCGGGGAGTGAGGGTACTGATCGCGGTGGTGCTGGCGGCCGCCGCGCTGGCCGCGCCCAGCCCCGCCGACGCCGCCGCCAGCCGGGCCGAACTGGCCCTCCGCTGGGCACCCATCCACTACCAGGACGTCGACGCCACCGGCAGCCACGCCCTCAGCGGGCAGTCGGACTACGTCACCCGGGTCGATTTCGACGGCGACCTGGACGGACGCAACAACTGGGACCGGACCGGCCAGGCAGGCGCCGCGCTCGCCGCGCACGTGTACTACTCCGTCGTGGAGACGAGCACCCACTGGTACATCACATACTTCTTCTTCCACCCCCGCGACTGGACCGACCACCCGTTCTTCGAGACCGAGCACGAGAACGACGGCGAGGGCGCGCTGTTCGCGATCGAACGCGACGGCTCCACGTACGGCGTTCTCCGTTCGGCTGTCACCGTCGCGCACAGTGACTTCTTCTCCTACACACCGACCGGCAGCACCTGGACCAGCGGCGGGGAGAGCATCGACGGCACCCTGCGGTTCCAGGCGTCACCGCACGACACGTTCCAGCACCCGGTGACGGCACAGGAGGCGCAGGGCCACGGCCTCAAGGCGCACCCGCAGTACGACATCAACGGCGACGGCCTGGTCTATTACCCGTCGACAGTCGCCGAGACGCCGAGCAGCGGCAACGACCGCGACGTGCGGTATCAGCTCATCGACATCTTCGCCACCGGCGGCCTGTGGGCGCAACGGTCCAACGCGAGCCTCTTCGCCAGCCTCGGCACGTTCGCGGGTGACACGTCCGGCGACTGCGGCGTCGGCACCTGGAGTTGTTCGACCAACTCGGCCAACGCGCCCTGGGGCTGGGACGACGGCAACGACGCCCCCGCGCGTGGCGAGATCGCCAGCGACCCGGCGAAGCTGGCCGCCGCGTACTTCACGGTGCCGAGCGGCCTGGCCCGCACCTACAGCTACAACCCGTACGCCGGCGCGGCGGCAGCGCTCGCCGAGGCAGCGAGGACGGCTCCGCCGACCGTCGACTGACGCCTTCGTCTCCCCGGGGTCGGACCTTCCTGGGCCGTCACCGGGGAGACGGATCGACCCGCACCCGATCGCTCTCCTTGTCGGAGAGGAAGGACGCCAGTGCCTGCCCCTGCTCGGCCACGGCATCCCGCTCCGTCCGGGGGAGGCCGCCGAGCGGTCTCACGACAACCGTGCCCGACTCGACGGTCCAGGTCGCCGCGACCCGGCCGTCGACGAGCACCACGCGCTCACCGGCCACCGAGAGGTTACGGTGCGCGTCGTCGATGATCCGGCTGCGGTCGTCGTAGCCGAGGATCGCGTTGTCGAACGCCGGCAGGAACCGCACCGGGGCGGGTGTGTCCGGATCGGGGCGCGGCGCGTCGGGAAGGTCGATGAGCTTCCGGCCACGCTCGTCGCGAAAGGTCACCAACTCGTCCCGCATGGCCGTCACCACTGCCGGCAGCCCGGCGAGACCGCACCAGGCGCGCAGGTCGGCCGTGGCCGCCGGGCCGAACGCGGCCAGGTAACGGCGTACCAGCAGCCGGCCGACCTCATCGACCCCGGTCGCGGCCGGCGGGTCGATCTCCCGGCCGAGCCAGGCGGAGAGCAGGACGTAACGCGCGCCTCCCTTCGCCCGCCACAGCCCGCGCGGCGGGACCTGCGTCATCGGGAGCAGCGCGACAGCGATCTCGCCCAGCACGCGCAGCCCCGGCGTCGGCCACCGCTCGCTGAGCGCCCGCCCGATGTCGGGCATCGAGCGGGGCTCACCGTCGGCCACCACGGCAAGCGCGGCAGTGGCGAGGTCGTCGAGGTCCACCCCGTCGAGGTCGCCGCGGTAGACCCCGAGCACGCGTTGGCGCAGCATGGCGTCGTGACGGGTGCGCCAGGCCACGACGTCGTCGGCGACGAGCAGGTGGACGGTGCGGCGCATGAGGTGGGTACGCACCACGTGTCGCTGGGTCAGCAGGTTCGAGAGCACCGTCGGGTCGAACGCGCGCAGCCGTGACCACAGCCCGATGAACGGCTCCTGCGGCTCCTGGGCCTGCAGGCCGCCGAGGTGGGCGACGGCGTCGAGCGCCGGCAGGTCGGCGCGGTCGAGCAGCAGTTGCCGGGCGAGCGTCGCGCGGTTGAGCGCCAGCGTGTCGAGAATGGTCATCAGGTCCCTTCGGCCGGCCTGATTATCCGACCCGGGGCCGACAAGTCTCGGGTACGCGGCTTCGCCCCGCCTGGCGAGGCCGGACGGGGCGAATTCGAGCGGGGTGGACCGATCAGTGCTTGCCGACGAAGATCCCGATGCCGTTGGCGACCATTCGCTCCGTACCGTCGGACGGGCTGTTGCGGGCGGTGGCCGCGGCCTGGCCCGGCTCGCGGACGGCGACAGTGCTCGACCCGACGCCCCGGGGCGTTGTCACCTCGAACGAGCCGTACGTGACGCCCGGGGCGAGCTGCTCGGTCGAGGTGATGGTGATCGGGGTGCCGGTCGCGGGTACCGTGGCGGTCGCGGCGTGGGCGACGCCTGCCGGCGTGACGAGCGCGGTGAGTCCCGCCGCGAGCAGCAGCGCCAGACGTGGGCGTACGAGGTGCGGTGACCTCATTGCCGCTCCTTTCCTGGTGCGTTCCTGGCCTGGGCCGGGATGGTCGGGCCGGGTGGTTGTTGACCGGACCGGCGATGATCTTCCTGGTCAGCCGATCACTCGGGGGTGCCAAAAAGTTTTGTGGACTTCCTACAACTGAGGGACGGTGGGTTCGGTGGTTGCGCCATAGCGCTGACCGCCGCCAGCCGGAAAGGTGATCACTGCTGGGAGCCGCCGTCTCTCCGCACGCAGGTCGAGGTCTAGCTAAGGGGTTTTTCGGGTGTTCAACCGTGTCGCCATCGTCAACCGTGGTGAAGCCGCCATGCGGCTCATCCACGCGGTCCGCGAGCTGGCCGCGGAGACCGGCATCCAGCTCGAAACCGTGGCCCTCTACACCGATGTCGACCGCAACGCCACATTCGTCCGCGAAGCAGACATCGCCTACGACCTCGGCCCGGCCTCCGCCCGCCCGTACCTCAACCTGGCGGTGCTGGAGCGCGCCCTGACCGAGACCGGGGCCGACGCCGCGTGGGTCGGCTGGGGCTTCGTCGCCGAGGATCCGGCGTTCGCCGAGCTGTGCGAGAAGATCGGCGTCACCTTCGTCGGCCCGAGCCCGGACGCCATGCGCCAACTCGGCGACAAGATCGGCTCGAAGCTGATCGCCGAGAAGGTCGGCGTGCCGGTCGCGCCGTGGAGCCGAGGCGCCGTCGAAACCCTCGCCGCCGCCCGGTCGGCGGCGGCTGAGATCGGCTACCCGCTGATGCTGAAGGCGACAGCCGGCGGTGGCGGACGCGGCATCCGCGTGATCAGGAACGAGGCCGAGCTGGTCGACGCGTACGAGCGCACCAGCCAGGAGGCGGCACGGGCCTTCGGCAGCGGCATCGTGTTCCTGGAGCGCCTGGTCACCGGGGCCCGGCACGTCGAGGTCCAGGTGATCGCCGACGGGCAGGGCACCGCGTGGGCCCTCGGCGTCCGCGACTGCTCGGTGCAGCGACGCAACCAGAAGGTCATCGAGGAGTCGGCGTCGCCGGTGCTCGACCCGGCGCAGGCCGCCGAGCTGAAGACGTCGGCCGAGCGACTGGCCGTGGCGGTCGGCTACCGGGGCGCGGCGACAGTCGAGTTCCTCTACCACCCCGGTGACCGGTTGTTCGCGTTCCTGGAGGTCAACACCCGCCTCCAGGTCGAGCACCCGATCACCGAGCTGACCACCGGTTTCGACCTGGTCAAGGCCCAGCTGCACGTCGCCTCCGGCGGGCGGCTCGACGGTGCGCCGCCGGCAGAGCGCGGGCACGCCATCGAGGCCCGGCTCAACGCCGAGGACCCCGACCGCGACTTCGCACCGTCCCCCGGCCGCATCGCCCGGCTGGACCTGCCCAGCGGCCCCGGCATCCGGGTGGACACCGGCGTCAGCGAGGGTGACACCATCCCCGCCGACTTCGACTCGATGATTGCGAAGATCATCGCGTACGGCCGGGACCGCGACGAGGCCCTCGGCAGGCTGCGCCGGGCGATGGCGAACACCACGGTGATCATCGAAGGTGGGGCCACGAACAAGAGCTTCGTGCTCGACCTGCTCGACCAGCCCGAGGTGATCGACGCCAGCGCGGACACCGGGTGGATCGACCGCGTCCGCGGCGAGGGCCGCCTCGTCACGCACCGCCACTCCGCCGTCGCTCTGGCCGCCGCCGCCATCGAGGCGTACGAGGAGGAGGAGCGCGTCGAGCGTCAGCGGCTGCTGTCGACGGCGGCCGGCGGGCGCCCGCAGGTGCAGCACGCCAGCGGCCGACCGTTGGACCTCAAGCTGCGCGGCATCGGCTACCGCACCCGCGTGGCGCGGGTCGGCGCGCACCGGTTCCGGGTCGGCATCGAGACCGGCCCCGTCGTGCGCACCGCCGACGTCGAGCTCGACCGCTTCGACCGGCACACCGGTCAGATCGTCGTCAACGGCATCCGCTACCGCCTGCTCACCGGCACGTACGGGCCGACCCACCTGGTCGAGGTGGACGGCGTGACGCACCGGGTGAGCCGGGACGAGGGTGGCGTCCTGCGCTCCCCGATGCCCGCGCTGGTCGTCGCCACGCCGCTGGAGGTCGGCGCGGAGGTCGAGGCGGGCGCGCCGGTGCTGGTGCTGGAAGCGATGAAGATGGAGACGGTGCTGCGGGCGCCGTTCAAGGCGCGGCTCAAGGAGTGCGCCGTCTCGGTGGGCAGCCAGGTGGAGGCAGGTGCGCCGCTGCTGCGCCTGGAGCCGCTCGCGGACGACGCCGAGGAGACCGCTGACGACCCCAGCACCGAGACCGTCGAACTGGACCTGCCCACCGCCGCCACGGACATCCCGGCGTACGAGCGCAGCAGGCGCGGCCAGGAGGACCTGCGGGGTCTGCTGCTCGGCTTCGACGTCGATCCGCACGACGACCGCCGGGTGCTCGACGACTACCTCACCGCGCGGCGGACGGCCACCGAAGCCGGTCAGCGGCCCCTGGCCGCCGAACTCGACCTCATCGAGGTGTTCGCCGATCTCGCCGAACTGAGCCGCAACCGGCCGACGGGCGAGGACGGCGGCGCCGCGCACGTCCACAGCGCCCGGGAGTACTTCCACACCTACCTGCAGAGCCTCGACGTCGAGCGGGCCGGGCTGCCGGACGCCTTCCAGACCAGGCTCGGCAAGGCCCTCGGCCGGTACGGCGTCACCGACCTGGACCGCACCCCCGCCCTCGAAGCCGCCGTCTTCCGGATCTTCCTCGCCCAGCAGCGCGCCTCCGCGGACGCGCAGGTCATCGCGGCGCTGTTGCGCGCGTGGCTGCTGGAGACCCCGCCGGACGAGACGCTGCGCGAGCCAGCCGGCCTCGCACTGGAGCGGCTGATCGCCGCGACGCAGGTCCGCTTCCCCGTGATCGCGGACCTCGCCCGCGGCGTGGTGTTCGCCTGGTTCGCCCAGCCGCTGCTGCGCCGCAACCGCGCGCGCGTCTACGCCGAGGTCCGTGGGCACCTGCGGCACCTCGACGCGCACCCGGACGCCCCGGACCGCGCCGAGCGCATCGCCGCGATGGTGCGCAGCACCGAGCCGCTGGTCCGGCTGCTCGGCCAGCGGCTCGTCCGCGACCACCTCGACAACGCCGTCATGTTGGAGGTGCTGACCCGCCGCTACTACGGCAACCGGTCGCTCACCAGCGTGCTCACCCGCGAGGTCGCGGGCTGCACATTCGTGGTCGCCGAGCGCGTCGACTCCAGCGTGGTCTCCGCCGCGGTCAGCTTCGACGCGCTGGGCAGCGCCCTGCGCGGGCTGGCCGAGCTGGCCACCGGCGAGGACGCCGTGGACGCCGACATCTACCTCGGCTGGGAGAACCAGCCGGAGGACTTCGACGCGATGGCGGCCGCGCTGGCCGAGGTCATCGCCGCGCACCCGCTGCCGCCCCAGGTCCGTCGGGTCACCACCACCGTCGCGGGTCGCGGCGGAGCGGTGATGCACCACCACTTCACCTTCCGTCCGTCGGGCGCCCAGCTGACCGAGGACCGGCTGATCCGTGGGCTGCACCCGTACATCGCGCAGCGGATGCAGCTGGAGCGGCTGCACAAGTTCGACCTGACCCGGCTGCCGTCGTCGGACGAGGAGGTCTACCTCTTCCAGTGTGTGGCCCGGGAGAACCGCGCCGACGAGCGCCTCGTCGCGTTCGCGCAGGTGCGTGACCTGACCGAGCTCCGCGAGCAGGACGGCCGACTGGTCGCGCTGCCGACGGCCGAGGACACCATCGCCGCCTGCCTCGACTCGATCCGCCGCGCCCAGTCGCGGCGGCCGTCGAAGACGCGCTTCAACACCAACCGCATCGTCGTCTACGTGTGGCCGCCGAGCGAGCTGACCCGCGAAGAGATGGAGATGATCGCCGGGCGGGTCCGCCCGACGACCGCGGGCGCCGGCCTGGAGGAGATCCTGTTCATCGCGCGCCAGCGCGACCGCCGGACCGGCGAGCTGACCAAGATCGCCGTACGGATCTCGTTCGACGCCGCGGGCGGTGCCGAACTGGCCGTCGGGGAGCCGCCGGTCGAGCCGCTCGAGCCGCTCGACGAGTACCGGCTCAAAGTGCTGCGGGCCAGCAGCCGCAACACCGTGTACCCGTACGAGCTGACCGGCCGGCTCGGCGACTTCGTCGAGCACGACCTCGACGCCGACCACGCGCTGGTGCCGGTGGACCGGCCGAAGGGGCGCAACAGCGCCGCGATCGTCGCCGGGGTCGTCACGACGCCGACCGAGCGCTACCCCCAGGGTGTCACCCGGGTGGTGCTGCTCGGCGACCCGACGAAGTCGCTGGGCGCCCTGTCGGAGCCGGAGTGCCGGCGCGTGATCGCCGCACTGGACCTGGCCGAGCGGATGCAGGTGCCGCTGGAGTGGTGGGCGCTGTCCGCCGGTGCCCGGATCTCGATGACCTCCGGTACGGAGAACATGGACTGGGTTGCCGCGGCGCTCAAGCGGATCGTCGAGTTCACCCAGGCCGGCGGTGAGATCAACATCGTGGTCGCGGGCATCAACGTCGGCGCGCAGCCGTACTGGAACGCCGAGGCGACGATGCTCATGCACACCAAGGGCATCCTGGTGATGACGCCCGACTCGGCGATGGTGCTCACCGGCAAGCAGTCGCTCGACTTCTCCGGTGGTGTGTCGGCTGAGGACAACTTCGGCATCGGCGGCTACGACCGGGTGATGGGGCCGAACGGGCAGGCGCAGTACTGGGCGCCGAACCTGACGGCCGCACGGGACGTGGTGATGGCGCACTACGACCACTCCTACGTCGCGCCCGGCGAGGACGCGCCCCGGCGGGCGGTCACCACCGACCCGGTCGACCGCGACATCTCCGGCTTCCCGCACGACGTGGCGGGCAGCGCCTTCGCCACCGTCGGGGAGATCTTCTCCGTCGAGTCCAACCCGGACCGCAAGAAGCCGTTCGACATCCGTACGGTGATGCGGGCCCTCTCCGACCAGGACCACCCGGTGCTGGAGCGCTGGGCCGGCATGGCAGACGCGGACACCGCCGTCGTGCAGGACGTCCACCTCGGTGGCATCCCGGTCTGCCTGCTCGGCATCGAGTCCCGGTCGGTGCCTCGACACGGCTTCCCGCCCACCGACGGCCCGGACACCTACACGGCGGGCACGCTGTTCCCCCGCTCGTCGAAGAAGGCCGCGCGGGCGATCAACGCGGCCAGCGGCAACCGGCCGCTCGTCGTGCTGGCGAACCTGTCCGGCTTCGACGGCTCACCGGAGTCGATGCGCAAGCTGCAACTGGAGTACGGCGCCGAGATCGGCCGGGCGATCGTGAACTTCCGGGGGCCCATCGTCTTCTGCGTGATCTCGCGTTACCACGGCGGTGCGTTCGTGGTGTTCTCGAAGGCGCTGAACCCGAACATGACGGTGCTGGCGCTGGAGGGCTCGTTCGCCTCGGTGCTCGGCGGCGCACCCGCTGCCGCTGTGGTGTTCTCCGCCGACGTCAACGCCCGTACGGCGGCCGACCCGCGCGTGCGGGACCTGGAGGCCAGCGTCGCGGCCGCCAGCGGCACCGAGCGCGCCGCGCTGACCGCGGAGCTCGACGAGCTGCGGTCTTCGGTGCGCGCGGAGAAACTGAGCGAGGTGGCCGCGGAGTTCGACCGGGTGCACAACATCCACCGCGCCGTCGAGGTCGGCTCGGTGGACGCCGTGATCCGCGCCGCCGAGCTGCGTCCGCGCATCATCGAGGCCATCGAGGCCCGCCTGGGGTAGAGCGGTCGGAACGCCCGCACCACGTCAGCACCACCGGTCGTCGACCGGTGGTGCTGACGTGTGGAAGGGGGTGAGGTGCGTGGCGGTCTAGCTGAGCGCCACGTTCAGTGCGACGGCGATGGCGAGCCAGACGATGACCGCGCCGATGCCGACGCCGACCATGGCGAGCGCCTTGACGGCGGGTGTCATCCGGGTATGGGCAACTGTCAGGTTTCCCCAGACGCCCAACGCCCCGACCAGCGCGCCCAGGATGCCGCCGACGGTGAACAGCAGGATCGGCAGCAGCACCAGGATGCGCAGGAAGATCGGCATGGAGGGCCCGGTCCGGTGCTGCACACCGTTGATCTCCACAGTTGGGTAAGGGTCGGCGAGAACGGTGCGTACCGTTGCCTGGACGACACCACCGTCCACTGTTGGCAACGCGTAACGCCTGCCCGTCCTGGGGGCCGGCACTCCGCCGACGGTGACGGCAGGGTGGCCGAAGAGCGCCTTGGTGGCGATGACGATCGGGCCAGCTACGCCGGCGACGTTGAGAGGTTCGGTGTTCACCGGCGTGATCTTAGGAACCGCCGTCCGCCTCGTCCATCCCGTTGATCATGCGGGTCGGTCCTGTCGCCGCAGCAGGCAGGCGGAGGGCGACACCGCGCGGTGCCTGTGGAATCCGCCCTCAGCCGATTCGGCGCTCGTGGCTCGGGCCGCTGTCGAGCTGCCAGGCCGCGGCGAGATCCTCGCGGGCCCGGGCCACCCGGGACCGGATCGTGCCGACCGGGCACTGGCAGATCTCCGCCGCCTCGGCGTACGACAGGCCGAGCACCTGGGTGGCGACGAACGCCTCGCGGCGCTCGCGGGTCAGGCCGGCGATCAGCTGGTGCACTGTGACGCTCTCGTCGGCCCCGGCGGTGATCGCCCCGGCGGCCTCGGCCGCCGCCTGCCAGTCCGGCACGGACGCCAGCCTGGGCCGGGCCACCGCCGTGCGCACGTGGTCGACGGCGACCCGTCGGGCGATCGTGAACACCCACGTGCGGGCCGACGAGCGGCCGGCGAAGCCGGGGAGGTTGCGGAATGCCCGCAGAAACGTCTCCTGGGTCAGGTCGTCCGCCTCGCCCGGCCCGGCGAGATGCGACAGGAATCGCCAGACCTGGTCCTGGAGGGCCCGGATGAACGCCGTCGCGGCCTGCCGGTCGCCCTGGCCCGCCTCCTGCGCCCACCGGGTGACCTGGGCGTCGTCAACGCCGCCGGTCCGCACAGACCACCGTCCTGTGTGCCACGGGCGCTCCTTTTCGGCCGAGAGGCCGTCGTCGGGACGCCGCCGGTCAGCCGCGCAATCTGGTTGTCGCCGGCCGGTCCGGAAAAGTTCCCGGGGCTCCCACATTCGGGTGACTCTGGTCCTGGATCCGCTCGGTGTTCTCCCGGGCGGGCGGCGGCACCGGGCCGGGCGTACGCCAGGATCGCCACAGGTTGCTGTAGCCGCCACCGGCCGCGAGCAGCTCGGCGTGCGTACCGTGCTCGGCGACGCGACCCTGGTCCAGGACGACGATGCGGTCCGCGGTGGCCGCCTGGCTGAGCCGGTGGGCGACGACCAACGTGGTACGGCCCTCGGTGGCCGCCACGGCGGCCCGGTCGAGGTCACGCGCGCCCGCGCTGCCCGCCTCCGCGGTGGCCTCGTCGAGGACCGCGACGGCGGGGTCGGCGAGCACCAGGCGGGCCAGCGCGAGGTGCTGGGCCTGCGCCGCGGTGAGCTGCCGACCGCCCTCCCCCACCGCGGTCGCCAGCCCGTCCGGCAGGGTACGCAGCCACCCGGTGGCGCCGACGAGGTCGAGGGCGCGGGTCAGTTCGGCGTCGGTGGCGTCCGGGTCGGCCAGGCGCAGGTCCTCGGCGAGCGGTCCGGCGAACACGTGCACCTCCTGGCTGATCAGGGCGATCTCGCGCCGGAGCTGGTGTTCGCCGAGGTCGGCCAACGGCACGCCGCGTAGGCGCACCGAACCCTGGCTGGGCTCGACGATGCCGGCGATGATGCCGGCGAGGGTGCTCTTGCCCGCGCCGCTCGCGCCGACCAGCGCCACGCGCTCCCCGGGCGCGAGACGCAGGGCGATGTCCCGCAGCACGACAGGTCCGTCGTCGTAGCGGTGCTGCGCGACTGTCACCTCCAGCGCCGCAGGCTCGGGCCGCTGCGGGCGGGCCGGGCGGCGACTGACGGGCGACGCGGTGTCCGGCAGTGTGGTCACCCCGACGAGCCGGGCGAGGCTCGCGCCGGCCTGGAGCACCGAGTCCGACTGGAACAGCAGCAGGCCGATGGGGTTGAACAGGCGGTGGAAGTAGAGGGCGGCGGCGGTCGCCGCACCGACGGTGGACAGGTCCTCGCGGACCAGCAGGAAGCCGGCGAGCAGCACGGCGGCCAGCCCCACGAACTCGGACCTGTTGATGCGCAGCCCGAACCGGGTGAACAGGCCGAAGATCTCCAGCGACAGGTCGCGGGCGACGCCGGAGCGAGCCGCGATCCGGGCGACGTGCGCGTCCTCCATCCGGTAGGCGCGTACCGTCGCCGAGCCGCGCAGCGCCTCGGCCGTCGCCTGCGTCCGCTCGCCCGTCGCCACCCGCTCGCGGGCGTAGTACGGCACCGACCGTTTGAGGTACCAGCGCAGCGCCAGCGCGTACGCCGGTGCGGCGGCCAGCCCGGCGATGCCGAGCCGCCAGTCGAGGGCGAAGAGCCCCAGCGCGGTCAACACGACGGACAGCGTCGCGCCGAGGAAGGCGGGGCCGCTGGTGGCGATCACGTTCGTCACCACTGCCACGTCGTCGCCGGCCCGCGCCACCAGGTCGCCGGTCCCGGCTCGTTCCAGGGTGGCCGACGGCAGGTGCAGCGCACGGTCGAGGACCCGCTCCCGGAGCCGGGCCAGCACTGTCTCGCCGAGGCGTGCGGCGACTGCGGCTCCGGCCGCGGTGAGGAGCCCCGCGAGCACCGCCGCACCCGCGATCACGCCCGCCCAGGCCACTACCTGCGGTGTGTCGGTGCCGGCGATGACGTCGTCGACGAGACGACCGAGCACCCACGGCGCGACGAGCCCGGTCGCGGACGCGGCGACCAGCAACGTGCCGGCGACGGCGCTGAGTGCCGGCAGGCGGGCGAGCTCGGTCCGGAGGGCGGCCCAGGTCTGCCGGCCGGTAGCCGTCGGCAGCAACTGCCGTGCCTCGACGCCGCTCGCGGTCGACGGGTCGGTCATCGCAGGACCTCCTCGCGGTAGCGGGTGTCGCTGGCGAGCAACCGCTCGTGCGGCCCCTCGGCGACGACCCGACCCTTGTCGATCACGACGACCCGGTGCGTGACGTGCAGCAGGGCCGGGCTGGTGGTGATCAGCACCGTGGCGCGGGTGTCCGCCGCGCGAACCGAGGCCAGCCCTTCGGCGAGCAGTGCCTCGGTCACCGCGTCGACGGCAGTGGTGGGGTTGTGCAGCACCAGTACCGGTGGGTCGGCGACGAGCGCACGGGCGAGCCCGATCCGCTGCCGCTGACCGCCGGACAGGTTCGCTCCCCGCTCGGTGAGCCGGCGGTCGAAGCCGTCCGGGTGTGCGGTGAGCACGTCCTCGGCGGCGGCGGCCCGCACGGCGGCCCGCAGGACCGTGTCGTCGACCTGGGCATCGGCGCTGAGGTTGGCGCGCAGGGTGCCCTCGAACAGCGCCACGTCGTGGGGCTCCACCAGGACCACGGCGCGGGCGGCGTCGATGTGCAGGTCCTCGACGGGTACGCCGTCGACGTACAGCGTCCCCTGGTGGTCCGCGTGGTGCACCCGGCCGGCCAGCAGCGCGACAAGCGCTTCGGCCTCGCTCGGGTCGTAGGCGAGCACGCCCACGATCTCGCCGGCGCGGACGTGCAGGCTGACGGCGTCGAGGCCGGCGTGCGAAACCTCGTCGAGGGCGAGCCGCGACTGGCTCGGGGTGGGCGGCCCGGCGTCACCCGGCGCGAGGACCGGCGCCGCGCCGAGGACCCGGGCGACCCGCGCCGCCGAGGCCCGGGCCATGGCGAACAGTTGTACGCAGTACCCGAGCGTCTGCACCGGCTCGGCGATGAACTGGGCCAGCCCGACGACGGCGACGAGTTCGCCGATGGTGAGCCGACCCTGGAGCGCGAGCCAGCCCGCGACACCGGCGACCGTCGCGAGGAAGAGTCCGTTGACCATGGTGGTGAGGCCGAGGTGCAGACCCTTGGTGGTGGCGGCGCGCAGGGTCACGTCGAGGGCGTGCCGGCTGGAGCCCGCGTACCGTCGGGCGGCGTGGTCCTGCGCGCCGATGCCGCGCAGCACGCGCAGCCCGCTGACGAGGTCGACGGCGAGTGCCGTCGTGGCCGCGAGGGCCTCCTGCTGCGACGTGCTGCGCCGGGTGAGCAACGGCGCCATCCGCTGGAGGGCGACGACCAGCAGCGGTACGCCGACGAGCACCCCGAGCCCGAGGGGGACGTCGACGACGAGCAGCGCGACGGCCGCGACCACGATCGCGGTGAGCGCCGCGGCGGTGAGCCCGGCGACGCGTACGACCAGCGCGGACAGCTCAGCGTCGGATGCCGTGACGGACAGCAGCTCGCCATCGCGTAGACCCGAGCGGTGTCCGCGCGGGTCGAGGGCGCTCCGGACGATCTCGACGCGGGTCGCGTGCGCCTCGTGTTCGACGGCGGCGTAGGCCAGCCGGGCGCCGGTGCGGTAGGCGAAGGCGAGGGCGGTGAACAGGGCGGCGAGGCCGGCGAGGGAGAGCAGCAGCGCGGCGACGTCTCCGGTGGCCACCGCCCGGTCGATGATCACGCCGATGGCGACCGGTACGAGGGCCTCGGTGGCCTGGTGGGCGCAGAGCAGCATGATGCCGAGCACCACCCGACGGCGCTGTCGGCGCAGGGCGCGGCGGAGCACCACGCTCCCACTGACCTCGGCGACTGTCATGCTCGGATCGATGGGGGCATGGCGGCAGACTCCAGTAAGTGAGGGCAGGCTAACCTAACATGCCCTCGGCCAGCCGCAGCCGCCGGAGTGCCTGCCGGCCACCCGGCTCACCAGTCGTGGACCGTGCCGTCCTTGAGCCGGTTGAACGGCAGGTACGCCGGCTCGTACGGGAACCGGGCCGCCGCCTCCTCGTCGAGCTCCACCCCGAGCCCCGGCTGGTCGCCCGGATGCAGGTAGCCGTCGGTGAAGGTGAATGACTGCCGGAACACCTCGTTGGCCAGGGGGGTGTGCTTCATGTACTCCTGGATCCCGAAGTTGTGGATGGCCAGGTCCAGGTGCAGGGCCGCGGCCATCCCCACCGGGGAGATGTCGGTCGGGCCGTGGATGCCCGACTTGATCTGGTACTGGGCGGCGAAGTCGAGCAGCTTGCGCATCGCGGTGATGCCGCCGGTGTGGGTGACAGCGGACCGGACGTAGTCGATCAGCTGCTCCCGGATCAGGGTCTGGTAGTCCCAGACGGTGTTGAAGACCTCACCGATGGCCAGCGGGGTGGTGGTGTGCTGGCGGACCAGCCGCAGCGCCTCCTGGTTCTCGGCCGGGGTGCAGTCCTCCAGCCAGAACAGGTCGTACGGTTCGAGGGCCTTGCCGAGCTTGGCGGCCTGGATCGGCGTCATCCGGTGGTGACCGTCGTGCAGCAGCGGCAACTCCGGGCCGAACTCGCCACGCACCGCCTCGAAGACCGACGGTAGGTGGCGCAGGTACGCGCGGGTGTCCCAGTCCTCCTCGGCGGGCAGCGGGGTGCGCTGCGCGGGCTCGTAGTCGTAGCGCTGGCCAGTGGCGCTGGGTTGCGCGGCCACGCCGTAGACGGCGTTGATCCCCGGCACCGCGGTCTGCACCCGGATCGACCGGAAGCCCTCGTCGAGGTGGCGGCGGATCGAGTCGAACAGCTCGGGGATGTCCCGCCCCGACGCGTGCCCGTACGCCATGATGCCGGTGCGGGACGCACCGCCGAGCAGTTGGTACAGCGGCATGCCGGCCGCCTTGGCCTTGATGTCCCACAGCGCGACATCCACCGCGGCGATGGCCGCCATGGTGACCGGGCCCCGCCGCCAGTACGCCGAGCGGTACAGGAACTGCCAGGTGTCCTCGATCCGGTGCGGGTCCCGTCCCATCAGCAGAGGGGCGACGTGGTCGCGCAGGTACGAGGCGACGGAGAGCTCGCGGCCGTTGAGCGTGGCGTCGCCCAGACCGGTGATGCCCTCATCAGTGGTGATCTTGAGGGTGACGAAGTTCCGGTCGGGGCTGGTCACGATGATGTCTGCTGCGACGATCTTCACGGGGTGCCTTTCGTCTTTCAGAACCGGGGGTGGATTCTAGGCTGACAAAGGCGATCGGCGCGGCCGGCGACCGGCCCGATGAGCGGAGAGCCGGCCCGGTGGGCCGGCTCTCCGCTCATCGGAGGCAGCAACGTTCAGTCGGTCCGGGAGCGAAGGCTCCGGGTCAGGACCGGGATCATCACCGCCGCAGCGACGACGTGCAGCCCGGCAAGGGCGGTGACGGTGGCCGCGTTCGCCCCGGAGATGAGGGGCGGGACCAGCGAGATCACGGTCAGGGCCACCGCCGTCCACACGAACCGGTCGGCGGGCCGAGCACTCCACCGGAGCAGCGCCACGGCGATGACGACACCCACCACCGAGAAGAAGCCGGTCACCACGGCGATCCCGGACAACGGAATCGTCTCGCCACCATCGGGGATCTCGAAGTCGACGCCGGCGGCCCGGGCCAGCGCGGCGGCGAGGGTGGTGATCACCATCGCCGCGAGCGTGGCGATCACGCCGGTGCCGGCGAGCCAACGGAATCGGTGGGTGTAGCGGGGCGGGCCCGATGCCGGGCCGGCGACGATCCCGGTGTCCTTCATGCTGTTCATGTCGTCTCCTTCAGACGGAGGCTGGCGTACCGGATGTGTTGACTGAGGTGTGACGACGCCGGGCGTGAAGACACGCACTCGCGCCGTGCGACGGCCGGGGTTGCACAGCGCACGGACGCCGGTGCCGCGCAGCCAGAAGCTGGCATCGCGCCCGAGGACCGGTCCGGTCTCACCGTCGCGCAGCTCCAACTGCACCCGCCCGCTGGTGACCACGCCGAACGCGTCGTGCCACTCCGCCGCGACCACCTCGGCACGCGCGCCGCCGTGCAGCGTGAGCGTCCGCACCGGGACTACTCCGTGCCGTCCGCCGGCAGGCGTTCCGGCAGCCCGAGCCGCGGGAACTGGTCGTCGTGGAAGATGAAGACCTCGGTGATCGCGCCGCCGGTGATGCGCAGGACGTCGATCGTCAACGGCAGGTACGCGCCCTCCTGCTCCCGCCAGTGGTAGAAGGCGACGGCGGGCTGGCGGTTCACCGAGGTGGGGACCGCACGCAGGCCCTTCATGCCGTCGAAGCCGTCCTCGACCCAGCTGTTCACCACCGCGTCGCGGCCGACGTACAGGCCCGGCGTGGGCGGCATCGCGTAGCGGACGTCGTCTCGCAGCATGGCTGCGAGCGCGTCGACGTTCGTGGCCACGCTGGCGTCGGTGAAGCGCCGCACCAGCTCGCGCGTGCCGGCGTCCTCGTCGCCGCCGGTCCAGTCCTGCCGCTCGGCTGGGAGGTGCTCCCGCATGCCGGCGCGAGCCCGCTGCAGGGCACTGTTGACCGAGTTGACCGAGTCCCCGAGCAGCTCCGCGACGTCCCTGGCGGGCCAGCCGAGCACGTCCCGCAGGATCAGCACGGCCCGTGGACGCGGCGCGAGGTGCTGGACCGCGACCAGGTACGCCAGCTCGATCGTCTCCCGCGCGACGGCGACGGTCTCCGGCTCGTCCGCGTCGCCAGCGGGCAGCTCGTCGAGCAACCGGTCCGGGTAGGGCTGCAACCACAGCACCTCGCCGCCGGTCGCCGGCTCCGGGCGGCGCTTGGCGAGCAGGTCCAGGCAGGCGTTGGTGGCGATCCGGTACAGCCAGGCCCGGAACGTCGACCGCCCCTCGAAGGTCTCCCGCCGCCGCCAGGCACGCAGGAACGTCTCCTGCACGGTGTCCTCGGCGTCCTCGAACGAGCCGAGCATCCGGTAGCAGTGCACGTGCAGTTCCCGCCGGTGCCGCTGCGCCAGCCCCGAGAACGCCGGCTCGTCGACCTCGCCCAGACCGCTCACGCCCAGCTCCTGCAGCCGCGTGTCCGCACTCATCACGTCATCCTTCCGCCTCGTCATGTCCTGTCCTAGGTATGACGGGCGCGGATGCGACAACTCATCACCCAGGTCGCTCTGGATGACCTGGAAGGCGACGGGAGGCGACCCGCCGGCCGCAGGCACGGGTCGCCGGGAGGCGACAGTCGTCGCGCTAGTGCGAGGTGCCGCCGCTCGATCGACTCGGGCCGGTGGCGGAGGGCCGGTGCGCGATGCGGGGCGCCCGAACGGCGGAGGCGGTGCCCGACCCCGGGCGGTAGTCCCGTGCCGCGCTGGCCACCATCTCGTCGGCGTCGCGGGTAAGCGTCTCCCGGATGTGCGGCGGAACGAACTCGGACGTCGCCATCGCCAGTCGGACCTGCACCGCGCGGTCGTCGACCAGGCGGGCGAGGTCCGCCTCGCTCAGCTCGACGGCCCGCACCAGCGCGGCGCGGACGTCGACCACCGGGTCCGCGGCGAGCGCGCTGCGCTGCGCGGCGGTGGTCCGCGGGTTGCGGGCAACCCCCTTGCGGACGCGTGCGGTGCGATCGGCCAGCAGGGCGTCGATCACGTCGGGGTCGTGGGTGTGCGTGCCGAGTCGTTCCCGCACCTCGGGTGACACGTCGTCGATCAGCTTGGCGGCCAGCTCCGGCTCCAGTTGACGACTTTCCGCGAGGAGCCCGCGAAGCTCCTTGTCCGAGGTCTTCACCATGACCTGGCGGATCGACTCGTCACAGGCCGGATTGCTGGCGACGGCCCAGCGGACCCACCGGTCGTCGTCCTTGACCAGGCGCATGAGGTTGGCGATCGACGTGGAGGGGTTCCTCGCCACTGCCTCCCGGACCTGACGATCCTGGTCACGGGTGAGCGGTCGCAGGGCCTGCGCGGGTGCGTCGGCCCGAGAGGCGACCGCCTTGCGGACCAGGACCGACGGGTCGGACGCCAGGTCGATGAGGGTCATTTGTGGCGTTGTGGGGTCCTGAGCGAGGGCGAGCCGAGCGTCAGCGCCGCCACCGATCGGACGGTGGGCGGTGGTGCCGGACGCGCTGTGACGGTCGGCCTCGCCGACGTCGTGCTGTTTCCCCATGCCGCAATCATGTCACGCGCCCGATTCGGCAGGATTGGCCACGGGCGGGACCGGGGCGGGCAGGCGCAGACCGGACATGCCGCCGTCCACCGGCAGCGACGAACCGGTCACCGACCTGGTCGCGGGCGAGGCCAGGTAGACGACGGTGGCGGCCACCTCGTCGGCGGTCACCAGTCGGCCGGTCGGCTGGCGGGCGGCCAACTGCCGCTTCTCCGCCGTCGGGTCGGCCGCACCGGCGAGCAGGCGGGCCACCCAGGGCGTGTCGACGGTGCCGGGGGCGACACAGTTGACCCGGACGCCCTCCGTCACCAGGTCGGCGGCCATGGCGAGGGTGAGGGCGTGCACGGCACCCTTCGACGCCGAGTAGAGGGCGCGTTTGGGCAGACCTGTGGTCGCGGCGATCGAGGAGATGTTGACGATCGCGGCGGACGACGACCGGCGTAGGTAGGGCAGGGCGACGGCGCTGGTTCGGGCCACACCGGAGACGTTGACGTCGAGTACCCGGCTCCACTGCTCGTCGTCGTTCTCCTCCACAGTGCCCACGGCCGAGATGGCGGCGTTGTTCACCAGGATGTCGATGCCGCCGAACGTCTCCGCGACCGAGGCGACGGCCGCGGTGAGGGAGGACCGGTCGGCCACGTCCGCCTGGACGCCGAGCACCCCGGGGGTCTCGGGCAGCCCGGACAGCTCCAGGTCCAGGACACCCACCCGGGCGCCGGCGGCGACGAACGCCCGCACGCAGGCGAGGCCGATCCCCGATGCGCCTCCGGTCACCACCGCCACGAGACCGTCACACCGCATCAGGCGTCCCGGAGCGTGTTGCGCTGCCGACCGAGGCCGTCGATCTCGACCTCCATCACATCGCCGACGGCCAGGTACGGGAAGCGGCCGGAGAGTCCCACTCCCTCCGGGGTGCCCGTGTTGATGACGTCGCCCGGGTCCAGGACGGTGTACTGGGACAGGTGCCAGACCAGGTACGCCACGTCGAAGATCATGTCCTTGGTGCTGGAGTCCTGGCGGGGCTCGCCGTTGACCCAGGAGCGCAGCCGCAGCGCCTGCGGGTCGCCGATCTCGTCGGCCGTGACCAGCCACGGGCCGAGCGGTTGGAACGTCTCACAGGACTTGCCCTTGGACCACTGGCCGCCGGAGACCGCGAGTTGGAAGTCCCGCTCGGAGACGTCGTTGGACAGCACATACCCCGCGATGTGCCCGAGGGCGTCGGCCGGTGAGGCGAGGTAGCGGGCCGTTCGGCCGATCACCACCGCCAGCTCCACCTCCCAGTCGGTCTTCGTCGATCCGCGCGGGATGAGGACCTCGTCGTACGGGCCGACGACGGTGTTGGACGCCTTGTAGAAGATGATCGGCTCGCTCGGTGGCGCGGCACCGGACTCGGCGGCGTGCGCGGCGTAGTTCTGCCCGACGCAGAGCACCACACCCGGCCGGGCGATCGGTGCGCCGACCCGCTGCCCGGTGACGTCGATCTCGGGCAGGTCGGTGGCCTCGCGGGCACGCCGGACGCCGTCGCCGGCAAGGAACTCGCCGTCGATGTCGACGGTGAGCGACGAGAGGTCGAAGTGCCGCCCATCGACGTACAGCACAGGGCGTTCCCGTCCCACCGGCCCGACGCGCATGAATCTCACGAACCAACCTCCACCGCCTGGGTCGCCAAGAACCCAATCTCCTATAGGATGCTGTTCGGCTCGATGTGTACTCGCTCACACCGGCGCAGTCAAGGGGTCGCTGAGGAGACGAGATGGCCCAGCAGAGACCTCGCGAGGGCCGACTCCGCCCCGCCCGTCGACTCACCCTCGCCGAGGACGTCTACGAGTCGATAAAGACGCTGGTCATGGACCACATCCTTCCGCCCGGCGAGCGGGTCAACATCGACGCGCTCGCCCGGGAGCTCGACGTCTCCCCCACCCCCGTCCGTGAGGCCCTCGCGAGGCTGGAGGCCGACGGCCTGGTCCGTAAACGCCCGCTTTCCGGCTACACCACGACGCCACTGTTGAGCCGTGCCGAGTTCGACGACCTGTTCGACGTCCGGCAACTGCTGGAGGGCGCCACCGCCGGGCGAGCCGCCACCCACGCCTCCGACGAAGCGCGCCAACGGATCAGCGTCGAGGCGGCGGCGAGCATCGACGTGGAGGCCGGCGACGGATACCGCCGCCACGCCGCCTTCACCGCACTGGACGCGACGTTCCACGACCTGATCGCCGAGGTCTCCGGCAGCCCGTTGCTGCGGGACACCATCACGCGGCTGCACTCACACCTGCACCTGCACCGGCTGTACTTCCCGGTCGCCGGCGCAGCGGACACCAACACCGAGCACCAGCGCATCGCCGCCGCCATCGTCGCCGGCGACGCGACAGCCGCCACCGAGGCGATGCGGGCGCACCTCAGCGCCGCCCGGGAGCGCCACCTGCCCGCCTTCGACCGGCTCCCCACCCCCGCGACACCGCGCGACTCGGCCTGACCCACCCCCACGGATCCGAGGAGCCGCCATGCGGATCGCCCTCTTCATCACCTGCGTCAACGACCTCGCCTTCCCGGCCACCGGCATCGCGGTCACCCGCATCCTGCGGCGACTCGGCCACACCGTCGACTTCCCCGCCGACCAGACCTGCTGCGGGCAGATGCACGCCAACACTGGTTACCGGGCCGAGGCCATGCCGATGGTGCGCAACTACGTCGACGTCTTCGACTCCTACGACGCCATCGTCGCGCCGTCCGGGTCGTGCACCGCGATGATCCGCGACCAGTACCCGCGCCTGCACGCGCCGGCGACGTCGGTGGCCGCCCGCACGTACGAGCTGTCCGAGTTGCTCGTCGACGTTCTCGGCGTCACCGACGTCGGCGCCGAGTTCCCCGAGACGGTCACCTACCACCCGACCTGCCACGGCCTGCGGATGCTGCGTCTCGGCGACCGACCGCTGACCCTGCTGCGCCAGGTGCGCGGAATCCACCTGGTCGAGCTGGGCGACGCCGAGGAGTGCTGTGGCTTCGGGGGCACGTTCGCACTGAAGAACCCGGACGTCTCCACCGCCATGCTCACCGACAAGTGCGCCCGGGTCCGCGACACCGGCGCACGGGTGCTCGCCGCGGCCGACAACTCCTGCCTGGCGCACATCGGCGGCGGTCTCGACCGCCACCGCTCAGGCGTACGGGCCGTGCACTACGCCGAGATTCTCGCCGAGACGGGAGCCAGCTCATGAGCCATCCGGTCGCACCCGCCACCGGGGGCGGGCGGATCCGCACCCCGCTGCCGTTCCCCACCGCCGCCAGGCCGGCCGTCGCCGACCCGCAACTCCGGGCCAACCTGCACCGGGCCACCCGCACCATCCGGGCCAAGCGAGCCCGGGTCGTCGACGAGGTACCCGACTGGGAGGCTCTGCGCGCCGCCGGCTCGGCGATCAAGGCGGACGTCCAACGTCGGTTGCCGGAGTTGCTGGAGCAGTTCGAGGCGTCCGTCACCGCCGCCGGCGCCACTGTGCACTGGGCCCGCGACGCGGCCGAGGCGTGCCGGATCGTGGTCGAGCTGACCCGGGCCACCGGGGCCGACGAGGTCGTGAAGGTCAAGTCGATGGCGACCCAGGAGATCGAGCTCAACGAGGCGCTGGAGGCCGCCGGGATCGCCGCGTACGAGACCGACCTCGCCGAGCTGATCGTGCAGCTCGGCGAGGACACGCCCTCGCACATCCTGGTGCCGGCGATCCACTACAACCGGGCCCAGATCCGGGAGATCTTCGAACGTCGCATGGCCGACGCGCCGCCCGACCTGAGCGACGAACCGGCCGCGCTGGCCGAAGCGGCCCGCGCTCACCTGCGACGGCGTTTCCTCTCGGCCCGGGTCGCCGTCTCCGGAGCGAACTTCGCCGTCGCCGACACCGGCACCCTCGTGGTGGTCGAGTCCGAGGGCAACGGCCGCATGTGCCTCACCCTCCCCGAGACGCTGATCAGCGTCGTCGGCGTCGAGAAGCTGCTGCCGACCTTCACCGACCTGGAGGTCTTCCTGCAACTGCTGCCGCGGTCCTCGACCGGTGAGCGGATGAACCCGTACACCTCGATGTGGACCGGCGTCACCCCCGGGGACGGCCCGCAGGACGTGCACGTCGTGCTCGTCGACAATGGCCGCTCCGCTGTGCTCGCCGACCCGGTCGGACGGCCCGCGCTGTCCTGCATCCGCTGCTCCGCGTGCCTCAACGTCTGCCCGGTGTACGAACGGGCCGGCGGGCACGCGTACGGCTCTGTGTACCCGGGCCCGATCGGCGCGATCCTGTCGCCGCAGCTGACCGGCGTTGCCGACAACGCCTCACTGCCGTACGCGTCGACCCTCTGCGGCGCCTGCTACGACGTGTGCCCCGTGAAGATCAACATTCCGGAGATCCTGGTCCACCTCCGCCAGCAGGCACCGCACCCGCCAGCGGAACGGGCCACCATGCGGCTCCTGTCCTGGGTGATGCGCAGCCCACGACGGTGGGCCGCCGCCCTGCGCCTGGCCCGGGCCGGCGCGGGGCCGCTCGGTGCGTACCGTCAGCGGCGCACCGGCGCTCGCACGCTGCGGCGACTGCCCTGGCCCGCGTCGGCGTGGACCCGGTCGCGTGACCTGCCGCTGCCCGCGCCGCAGACCTTCCGGGAATGGTGGGGAAAACAGTGAGCGCACGTGACGAGATCCTGGCGCGGCTCCGGACGGCCCTGGCCGACAGCCCGCCGCCGGTGCAGGTGCCCCGCCGCTATCGCCGGGTCGGCGACCACCCCGACCTGATCGAAACCCTCGTCGACCGCCTGGAGGACTACCGGGCCGTCGTCCACCGTGGCACCGAGGCCCTGCACCGGCTGCTCGGCGAGGTCGGCCGGCTCGCCGTCCCCACCGACACCCCCGCCCATTGGCTGGACGGCTACGCCGGAGAGCTGCACCGCGACGCGCCCCCGCTGTCACCGGCCGCGCTCGACGGCCTGGACGCGGTCCTGACCGGCTGTGCCGTGGCGGTCGCCGACACGGGCACCATCATCCTCGACGCCGGCCCGACGCAGGGGCGACGCGCGCTCACCCTGGTGCCCGACCGACACATCTGTGTCGTCCGCACCGACCAGGTCGTCGGCCTGCTGCCGGAGGCGCTGGCCCGGCTGGACCCACGCGCGCCTCTGACCTGGATCTCGGGCCCGTCCGCGACGAGCGACATCGAGCTGAACCGGGTCGAGGGAGTGCACGGCCCGCGCCGCCTGGAGGTCGTCCTGGTCAGCTCAGGAGTCTGACGACACCTGCTCGCGGGTCTCGTCCGCCTGGTTCCGCAGCGGGACGCCGCGCACGTTGAGCAGCATGACGATGCCCACGCCGACCACCAGGGCGATGTCGGCGATGTTGCCGACGAAGAACCCGGCGTAGTCGATGAAGTCCACCACGTGCCCCCGCGCGAACCCCGGCTCGCGGAAGAGTCGGTCCAGCAGGTGCGTCGTCGCGCCGCCGAGCACCAGGCCCAACGCCACCGCCCAGGGACGCGACGTGACCCGCCGGGCCACCATCGTCACCGCGACCACCGCCGCCGCGGCGAACACCGCGAAGATCCAGGTGTACGCGGAGCCGATCGAGAAGGCCGCACCCGGGTTGTAGACGAGGCGCAGTTGCAGCAGCTCACCGAGGAGCGTGATGGTCTGCCCGTCGGACAGCGCGGACTCGGCCCAGAACTTGGAGGCCTGATCGGCGGCGAGCACCACGGCAGCGATCAACACGACGGCGCGGAACATCCCGGAACCCTAGCCGGTCACCGGTGACCGTCACCACCGGAGAGCGAGGCCCCGTCCGACGGGCCGCGCCGGGCATGATGCAGGTGTGTGGCAATTGCAAAAGACTTGCAATTGTGCCACCGTGATCATCACTGAAGGCGGCTGCACCCGCGCGCCCGCACCCCGTTCCCCACACCACAGGAGCGTTCCGTGACCCGGATCCGTCCGACCTTCCGACGCCTCGTGGCGTCGACAGCAGCGGCCGGGACGCTCGTCCTCTCCGGCTGCTCGGCCCCGACCACCCCGGACAGCCCAGCCGGCGGCGCGACCCTGGTCGTGGCCACCTCCGACGAGCCCGACGCGCTGAACCCGGTGCTCAACTTCGGCGTCGACGGCGCCGCGCTGATCTTCGACGGGCTCGTCGCCCGCGACAGTGACAACCGCCTCGTTCCTGGGCTGGCCACGGCGTTGCCGGTGCTGTCCGGCGACGGACGCACAGTGACCGCGACACTGCGTGACGGGGTGCAGTTCCACGACGGCACCACGCTGAGCGCGGCGGATGTCGCCTTCACCTACCAGGCGGTGCTGGACCCGACTGTGGACTCCACGCTCCGCTCCGACCTGGACATGGTGGAGTCGGTGACAGCGCCCGACGCGGCCACCGTCGTGTTCCGGCTGCGCTACCCGTACGCGCCGTTCCTCCAGCGACTCACCCTCGGCATCGTGCCGTCGAAGCTGCTCAGCGGGCAGGACATCAACACCACGGGGTTCAACCGGAAGCCGATCGGGACCGGGCCGTACAGGGTCGAGTCCTGGACGCCGGGTGACCGGCTGGTGCTCACCGCGAACGAGCGCTACTTCGGCGGCCGGCCGGCGAACAACCGGGTCGTGGTGGCGTTCGTCGCCGACGACAACGTCCGCGCCCAGCGGATGCGGGCCGGTGAGTTCGACGCCGCCGAGCTGCCGCCGAAGCTCGCCTCCGGATTCGACTCCGACACCGCGTACCGGGTGCAGCGGGTGCCGACCGCCGACTACCGGGGCGTGATGCTGCCGATGGGCAACCTGGTCCTCGCGGACCCGGCGGTCCGCCGGGCGCTCAACCTCGCCGTCGACCGGGCCGCGATGGTGTCCGGAATCCTCGGTGGCGCCGGCGAGCCGGCGTTCGGGCCGGTCCCCCCGACCTCCGAGTTCGCCGACCCTTCGACGGTCGGCACGCCGACCGCCGACGCGACGGCGGCGAGCGCGCTGCTCGACGCGGGCGGCTGGAAGCCCGGTGCGGGTGGGGTGCGGGCCAAGGACGGCCGGCCGGCCCGGTTCACGCTGATGTACCCGGCGACCGACACCCTGCGCAAGGACCTGGCCCTGGCCGTCACCGCCGACGCGAAGAAGATCGGCATCGAGGTCACCCCGGCCGGGCTCACCTGGGACGCCATCGATCCGCGAATGAAGTCCGACGCCCTGCTGATGGGCTACGGCACGCCGTACGACCCGGACTTCGTCTCGTACAAGCTGTTCAGCTCCCGGTTCGCCGGGCAGGGCTACTTCAACCCTGGCTCGTACCGCTCCGAGGTGACGGACCGCGCTCTGCAGGAGGGCCGCGACCAGATCGACCCGGCTCTTCGCAAGGCCGCGTACGCGCAGTTCCAGAAGCAGTTGGCCGCCGACGTGCCGTGGCTGTTCCTCACCTACCTGCGGCACACCTACGTGCTGAAGTCCTCCGTCCAGGGCGCGGCCCCCCGGGTCGAGGCGCACGAGCACGGGGTGGCGAACAGCATCTGGTGGAACATCAACACCTGGGCGCGCTCGTGACCCGCTCCGGGCGACTGGCCGGGGCCGGGGCGGTGGTCCGACGCCGCCTCCTGGTAGCCGTTCCCGTGCTCGCCGCGACGAGCATCGGGATGTTCGCCCTGGGTGCCGCCTCGCCGGTGGACCCCGCCAAGCAGTACGCGGGCGCGGCGGCCTTCACCGCCAGCGAGGAGAACCTGGCGCAGATCCGCGCCAACTGGGGTGTCGACGACCCGCTGCCGGTGCAGTACCTGCGCTGGATCGGCAACCTGGTCCAGGGCGATCTGGGCTGGTCGACGAGTCGTCACGAGCCGGTCGCCTCGGTGCTCTCCGCCCGGGCCGGCTGGACGCTGCTGCTGATCGGGGTGACCCTCGCCCTGGTCCTGGTCGGCAGTCTGCTGCTGGGTGCGCTGGCCGCGTACCGCCGGGGTGGGTTGTTCGACCGGGGTCTGCGGGCGGCGGCCTACGCGGTCGAGTCGATGCCGGTGTTCTGGCTGGGCCTCGCCGCGATCGCCGTGTTCGCGCTGGCCCTGGGCTGGTTTCCGGCGGGTGGGCTCACCGATGTCACAGCGACCAGCACCTCCTGGGCCGACGTGGCGCACCACCTGATCCTGCCGGTCGGAGTGCTGGCCGTTTCCCAGGCGCCGTGGTTCGTGCTGTTCGTCCGGGACGCGGTGGCGGAGAGCATGCGCGACGACCACGTGCTCGCGGCGCGGGCCCGCGGGTTGCCCGGGCGGACGGTCCTGTTCGGGCACGCGTTACGGACCGCGCTGCTGCCGTTCCTCACCTTGGTCGGCACCCACCTGCCCGAGCTGGTCGGCGGGGCGGTGCTTGTCGAGACGGTCTTCTCGCTGCCGGGCCTCGGTGCCGTCACGGTGGCCGCCGCGCTGGGCAGCGACTTCCCGCTGTTGGCGGCGATCACGCTGGTCACCACCGCCGTGGTGCTGGCCGCGAATCTCACGACCGACCTCGCCTACGCCGCCGCCGACCCGAGGGTGCGACTCGATGGCTGACCTTGTCACCCGACCGCCGCTGCTCCACCTGGCCCGGTCCCGGCTGCGGCTGCGACCCGGCCAGACCGGTGTCGTCATCGCCGGTCTTGTCCTGCTGGTGGCAGTCGCTGGCTCGCTGCTCGCACCGCTCGTCTGGCCGCTCGACCAGAGCGCGGTCGCGTTGGACCAGACCCGGTCGGCACCGTCCTGGACCCACCTCGCCGGCACCGACGACCTGGGCCGCGACGTGGCACACCGGGCCGTCTACGGACTGCGGGTCTCGTTGCTCGTCGGCGCGGTCGCCGCCCTCGTGGCCACGGTTCTCGGGGGCGCGGTCGGTGGGATCGCCGGCACGCTCGGCGGCCGGGTGGACCGGATCCTGATGCGGGTCGTGGACACCATTGCCGCGATGCCCCACCTGCTGCTGGGCATCTTCATCGTCGCCATGCTGCGTCCCAGCCTCGGCGCGGTGATCGCCTCCGTCGGGCTCACCCACTGGCTCTCCACCGCCCGCATCGTCCGATCCGAGTTGTTGAGCCTGCGGACCCGACCGTTCGTCGACGCCGCGATCAGCGGTGGGGCCGGCCGACTCCGGGTCCTCACCCGACACCTGCTGCCGCACGTCCTGCCCCGGCTGGCGTTGGCCACCACCCTGATGATCCCGCACGCGGTGTGGCACGAGACCGCCCTGTCGTTCCTCGGCCTGGGCCTACCTCCGCACCTCGCCTCACTCGGCAACATGATCAATGACGGTCAGGGGTCGCTGCTGACCGGTGCCTGGTGGGCGAGCCTGGCACCGGGCGCTGTCATCGTCGTCGTCACTCTCGCCATCGCGGTCCTCGCCGCCCGCTGGCGCGACCGCCTCGATCCCCGGGTCCGAGCGGAGCTGCACCTGTGACCACCACCGAATCAGTTTCGGCCCCGGCCTTTCCCCGCACCACCGCGGGTCAGCCGCTGCTCACAGTGGACGGCCTCGGCGTCGAGTTCCGGCTCCGCGACACGACGGTGCATGCCGTCACCGACCTCAGCCTCACCCTACGGGCCGGCGAACTGCTCGCCATCGTCGGCGAGTCCGGCTGCGGCAAGTCCGTCCTGGCCCACGCCCTGCTCGGCCTGCTACCCGGCAACGCCACCACCACCGGCCACGCCGTCCTGCACGACAGGGACAGCGAACCGGTCGACCTGATCACCTGCGGTCAGCGCCACCTGGCTCGCAGGGTGCGCGGGCGCCGCGTCGGGCTGGTGCCGCAGAGCCCGGCCACCGCCCTGAACCCGGTACGCACCGGACGCCGACTGCTCAGCGAGACGCTGCGGGCGCACGGCCGCGACCGCGCCGACGCCGACCAGCTCGCTGTCGATGTCGGGCTCGACCCGGCGGACCTGGACCGCTACCCCCACGAACTCTCCGGTGGCATGGCACAGCGTCTGGTCACCGCGCTCGCGCTGGCACCCGACCCGGCGCTGCTCATCGCCGACGAGCCCACCACCGGGCTGGACCGACCCCTGGTCGACCACACCCTCGACCTGCTGAGACGTCGCTGCGACAACGGCTCCGCGGTCGTGCTCATCACGCACGACCTGGCCGCCGCGCAACGGGTCGCCGACACCGTCGCCGTGATGTACGCCAGCCGCATAGTGGAACACCGCGACACCGACCAGCTCTTCACCGCGCCGACCCACCCGTACGCCTCGGCGTTGCTCGACGCCCTGCCGGACCGGGCCTTCCGGCCGGTGCCGGGCGACCCGCCGATGCTCACCGCGCTGCCACCCGGCTGCGCGTTCGCGCCCCGCTGCCCACGCCGCACCGACACCTGCGCGGACCGACCAGAGCCGACACCGGCCGCCGGTGGCGGCACGGTGGCCTGCCACCACCCGATCCCCACGGGAGTCCCCACGTGACCAGCCCGCAGCACCTGCTCGCCGACGAGGTGACCGTCTCCTACGGCCGCCAGGTCGTTCTCGACGGCGTCACAGTGCGGATCAGCCGGGGAGAGACGGTCGGGCTGCGCGGGCCCTCCGGCTGCGGAAAGTCGACGCTGGTTCGGGTCCTGGCCCTGCTGCACCGCCCCGATCAGGGTCGGGTCAGCATCGACGGCACCCCGGTCGACGGCATCCGGTACGCCGTACCGGTCGCCCTGCGGACCCGCGTCGCCGCCCTCTTCCAGAGCCCGCGTGCCGCCGCCGACCCTCGACTGAGCCTCGCCGGCCTGATCGCCGAACCGCTACGCGCCACCCGGACGCCCGAGCCGGCGGTCCGCGAACGGGTGGCCGAACTCGCCGACCTCGTCGGCCTCACCGCCGACCTGCGCAGCCGGCGGCCACACGCTGTCTCCGACGGGCAACTGCAACGCGCCTGCCTCGCCCGGGCCCTGGCGCACCGCCCGGACTACCTGCTCTGCGACGAGGCGACCGCGATGCTGGACGCTTCCACTCAGGCGCACGTCGCCGGCGTCATCCGCGACTACCAGCGGACCCAGCAGGCCGGGGTGCTGGTCATCAGCCACGACCAGACCCTGCTGGACCACTGGAGTGACCGGATCGTCGACCTCGCCGGTGCAGCGAGGGCGCGCACCTGACCCGCACTGCGGGGCGTTGCGAATGCCGGGGGCAACGGGCGATCTGCATCGGAGGTCCGCCTCCGCCGCTCGGGCGCGACAGCGTCAGCCGACGTCGAGGGGCACCCGCCGAGCGCGGGAGTCGGGGCGGCCGGCGAGGATGCCGGCGAGGATCTCCGCGCCGTCGACGACTCGCGGGCCGGGGCGGTTGAAGTAGGCAGGCCCGTCGACCACCCACACCTGCCCGGCACGCACCGCTGGCAGGTCCGCCCAGCCGGGTTGCTCGGTCGCCACGGAAAGCTCGTCGATGGTTCGCTCCGGCGTGAACCCGCACGGCCCGAACACCACCACGTCGGGGGCCAGGTCGGCGACCACCGACCACGGGTGCGGGGTGCTGTGCGCACCCGGCCCGAGCAGCAGCGACCGCCCACCCGCGTAGGTGATCTGCTCCGGAACCCAGTGCCCGCCCGGCATCAACGGGTCGAGCCACTCGACGAACAGCACCGTCGGCGCGCCGGGCACCGGTCCCGGCAACGCGGCGAGGCGACGCTCGGCGTCAGCTCGGATCTCTGCCGCCCTGCCCTCGGTGCCGGTCAGCGCGGCCACGGCATCGACAGTGTCCAGAATCCCGTCGATGGTCCGCGCCTCCAGGGACATCACCCTGGTGTCGAGATCGATCAGACCAACCGCAGCGTTGACCCGCTGGTAGGAGACCGCACACACGTCGCACAGATCCTGCGTCAGGATCAGATCCGGCTTCAACCCCTCCAGCATGGCGACGTCGAGCTGGTACAACGACGAGCCTCGGTGCGCGTCACCGGCGATCGCCGCCGAGATCTCCCGGCTCGTCAAGGTCTCCGGCAGGGACGTCGCGGTCACCGCCGGGACGTCGGCCAGGGCCCCCGGCGGCCAGTCACACTCGTGGGTACGGCCGACCAGGTGCCCGGTCAGGCCGAGCATGGCCACGATGTCCGTGGCCGCCGGCAGCAGGGAAACGATGCGCACAACCGCCTGCCTACCAGGCGCGACCGAGCCACGTCCATTCCCCGACAGCGAGACCCGGATCACTGACATCCCACACATCGCCAAGCGCTACCTCACCGCCGTACCCAACACCGCCGTCACCGCCGACCAGGTCGCCGCCTGTCCCCCGGCCGTTGCCGACGTCATCACCGCGGCCGTCGCCGAACACGAAGCTGGCGAGACGCTGGAAGCCGTCTTCGCCCGCGACGCTGACAAGCTGGAATGCCTCGTCCAAGCCGTCGAGTACCGCCACCAGGGCATCGACAACGTGCAGCGCTGGATCGACAGCTCACGAGCGGCTCTGAAGACCGCCAGCGCCCACCGCCTCGCCGACGCCGCTCTCAGCGGACAACCCCTGGCCTGGCTCACTCCCCCGCCACAGGAGTAAGCGTTCAATACTCGGCGTTGCCTTGATCAAGAGAGGGGACCTAGTCGATCAAACAAGACGAGGGCAACGCAGATCAGAGTTCGAAGCCGAATACGACCAACCGACTACCTGACCGACCATCGGCAAGAGCCCACAACCAACTACAAGATCGTCTAGCCGGACCTGTCACCCACGTCCCGGGACTGATCTGTCACGCGGGTCCTGAGACCCGAGAGCCAGCGGACGGCTGTCCTGCCCTGCCGAATGCCTCGCCGGTCAGTAAGTAGAAAGCCGGTGGTTCAGGAACGGACGACCACGCTACCGTTCGCGGATGAGCATCCTGCCCGGCGCGACGAAGAAATCGTTCGCGGGTCGCGATCTTCGGCATCGCGCACTTGGAAAACACTCATTCAAGTTGTGTGATTTCCGTGGCGTCGACCTCCGGGGTGCCTCCCTCCGCGGTGCCAGCTTCTCTGGCTGCGATCTGCGAGATGCCGACCTGCGTGACACGGGCTGCTCACCGACCTCGACGTCCACCCCAGAGTCGCCATGCAGGTGCTGAGCACGCCACTTCTCCGTGACGATGGAGATCTATACCCAGGTATCGAACAAGGCGACCAGGGATGCCCTCAAGCGCCTTGGCGATCCACTCGACCACTGACGCCGTTGCGGTACCTGGCTGCTGCACGACACCACAAGGCCACCTCGCGAACTCGGCAAGCGGCCTCTGGCCTGCGGAATTGAGCGTGGGCGATGCTGGTATCGAACCGGCGACCTCTTCCGTGTGAAACAGGATGCCGTCCGCACTCTGACCTGCAGAAACGAGAAGCCGCAGGTGGAGGCAGGTGCAGTTGAGCGCCGTTGTGCGCTATTGGATGCAGTTCAACGCCGTTCAGGACACCCGGCTGCTCCCACCCTGCTCCCCTAATCCCGGGCCCATGACCCTCCCGTCGCCCAGGCGCCTCGGGTCTCCGCTTCGGCACGTCTTCGCCGAGCAGTGCGAGGCCGACGTTTGGCCAACGCGACCGGGACGCCGAAGCGCCGAGGCGCACGGCCGGTGAGGTGATCTCAGCGCAGATAGCCCCGCTGCTGCCTGCGGCCACCCGCCCCCCGGGTGCCGCCCGTCACCCGAGCGATTGAGCAGTTCAGGGGCCGGGTAGTGGTCCTCCTCGCAGAAGATCAATCGGCGGTCGGTCCTGGTCCGTCCGGCGAGAGGGGGTATCACCGGTGCGGACGTGGGGGCGCGACGCGGTGGCGCGGTTGCGGGGCGACGGGATGACCGTGGTCGAGCTGACCACCGCCGCGGTGGCCGCCTGGTTCGTGGCGGCGATGGTGATCCGTCACCCGGACCCGTTTTTCGCCCCAACCGCCGCGCTCGTCGTGCTCGGCGAGTCCCGCGGGCGACGGGTGCGGCAGACCGTCGAGATCCTGCTCGCCGTGGCCGCCGCCGTGCTCGTCGCGGAGCTGATGGTGTACGCGCTGGGCCCGGGCACCGGCACCGTCCTGCTGGTGCTTCTGCTGACCACCACGACGCTCGTGGTGATCGGGGCCCGCCGTGCCCTGGTCGTGCAGGCCACCGTCTCGGCCATGTACCTGGTCGTGGTCGCCGCGCCGAGCGGGACGCTTATGCCGTTCCGCTTCGTCGACGCGCTCATCGGCGGCGCGGTGGCGCTGGTCGCCAGCCAGCTGATGGCCGCCCGCGATTTGCTGGCGCCGCTGGTGGCGCAGGCCCTGCGCAGCTACACCGACCTGGCCGGCCTGCTCGACAATGTGAACGTAGGGTTGCAAGGCTGCGACGAGGATGCCGCCCGCGCCGCGCTGGACCAGGCCCGGCAGGTGGACGACTGCGTCGCCCAGCTGCAGGCCGCCGTGCTCGCCACCGGTGAGACGCTGCGGCTGGGACTGCGCCGCCGGCACCTGGGCAAGCTCGTCGAGGTGGAGGCGACGCTGCGGCAGCTCGACTACGCCGCCCGCAACATCCGGGTGCTGGCCCGGGCCGGCGTGACCCTGACCCGCCGGCAAACGGCCACGCCGCCGGAGCTGGCCGCCGCGATCGGCGCGCTGAGCGCCGCCGTACGGTCGGCCGGGGAGGCTCTGGCCCGCGACCTCAGCGGCACCGACGCCGACCGGCACGCGCAGCGGGCCGACGCGGCGGCCCTGGAGGCGGTCCGGATCGCCGCGGGCCTGCTACGGACCGATCCGCCGCTGCCGGTCACCATGATCGTCGGACAGATCCGGGCGACCGCGATCGACCTGCTACGCGGCGTCGGCCACGACGACGTGATGGTGCTGGACCGGGTGGACGAGGCGCTCGGGCTGAGCCGGGCGTAGGAAACCGAAGAGTTCCTCCACCGGCTCGACCGCAATGGTGAGCCCACCGCCTACCTGTTCCGATGCCTGCGCTGCGGAACTCACCTCCCCTCCTGGGAGTCAGCGTCGAGCCGACCGACACAGCGCTCCGGGCGGCGCTGTCACCGGCCGCGCCCTACGCGAGGGGCTGGCAGGATGCACGAATGGCCATCGCCCCGCGCCTGTCGGTGTCCTTCCGTGTGTCGCCGAACTCTCCTCGCGTTCTTGGCACCGCCCGCACCGCCGACACCCCGGCCGTGCAGCGGTGGCCGCACCGCCGGCTCGTGGTGATTCGCCGCGACGACGAACTGCTGGCGTACGACCTGGACCGGCTGACAGCCGGCGACGACGCCCCCGCCGCCCGGTTTCCGGCCCCGTGGCCGCGCGGGGCTGGCGGGATCGATGCGGTGAGCCCCACCCTCAACCTTGCCGTCTTCAGCGGTCAGCACGCGCTCCGGGCGGTCGACGCGGCCGGCGCGCTGCGCTGGGAGGTGCCTCACGCGTGCTGGTCGTCCGCCTGCCTGTCGTATCACGACTCATACCAGGATTACGCCGACAGCCGCGAGCACCGCCACCCCGATACCGGATCCTGCTGGATCAGCGCGGACGGCTCAACGGTATGGGCGCACGTGCGTACCGCGCTTCCCGATGACACCGAGTCAAAACTCGACGAGGAATGGCTCGTGCTCGACGCCCCCGACGGCCGCCTCCTGGGACGAGCCTCGACCGGCACCGTAGCCGCCGGCTCCCACCACGTTCCGCACCCCGACCCAAGCCAGATGGGCCTCAGCGTCGGAGAGGGCCAGGACGGTGCCCCGCTGCTGTGGGGTCGGTGGGACGGAACTCGACTCACCGTCACCCGCATCGGCGACGACGACCGCAGCCTCGTCGATGTCAGCCCCTGCGGAACCCGGTTCCTCACAATCAGTCACTGGGGACAGCAACCAGCCGTCCACCGTCTTCCCGACGGCGCGGTGATCCGCGAGGTCACCGCCGACCCCCGGCCGCATAGGCCGGCAGACGCCGAGGAAGAAACCCCCTGGGGCTACCGGTGCGGCTTCGTCGACGAACACACCATCGTCGCGAGCACCATCGAAGGCAGTGAGGAGACCCGGCACTGGCTGATCGACACAGCATCCGGGAACATCCTCGACCAGGTCCAGTATCCGAAGCCCGTTTCGGAAGACCCTATGGCCCTCGGCGACGGCACCTGGCTCACCTGCGGCGAGGACCCCTTCCAACTCTTTCTATGGAGCCTCCAATGAGCCCTTTTCATCGTGGGTTCTGGCTGGCCTAGATGTGATGTAGGACGAGGATGGCCTGGACGATCGTGGTAGCACGTCGGGGCAGTAGCGGAGCTTGGTCAGGATCTTCCCAGCCCTTGAGGGTGGCGACGGCGCGTTCGCCGACGGCCCGGATCTTGGCGTGGTGCCGGTGGCTGCCGCGGCGATGCACTCGTCGATAGCCGCCGCGAACGTCACCGCGTCGTGCGCCGGAAAATAGACGGGGACGAGTCCGAATAGCGGCGCTCCGATGTTGACCCGTGATTTGTCCACCTTGGGGTTGAGGTTGTAGTGCATCGGGGTGTTGCGGAACGGCTTGGCCGCAGGCGTCAGGATCAGCTGGGCTTCCGGCGAGCCGACCAGCTTGTTGATGAACTGAATGGAACGGCTCGTAAGCGTTCGGAGTTTGGTTGTCGCGAAGGATGCGGAGGCTGCCGAGGACCTGGTACAGCGTCAGGAAGCGAATCTTGAACGCGGAGTAGTCGGTGGCGCCAGATCCGCCGGTGCTGGCGATGTGTGCGAAGTTCAGCATCGCCTGGAACACCGTGAGCAGCGCATTGAGGTCTGGGTTGGATGGACCATCGAAGATCTTCGGGTAGTAGCGCTCCGAGCGGACGTCCTCTTCGCGGGAGTTGAACTTCCGGGCGTCCAGGTGGCTCACAAGGGTCTGGCCAGGAGTGCCGAGCCGGCCGCCCAGCGTGGCGGCGAAGTGGCCGTACTCCTGGTAGATCGCCGGGACGCGTCACGTCCCCCCGTCGCTGGTCGCCCATGGCGGAGGCACTCATCGCTCCTAATCATCATCACGATGGCTGCGGTCGGTCATGGAGCTGACCAAGACCGGAGAACCAAGACATCCCCGGGTCTGTTTGATGACTACACGATTACTCGCGGCGGTGGCTGTGCGTAACTTCACGGAATGCAGCCGAACCACCTGCCCACCGAGCAGACTCCTCGGCCCCCACTGGTGCCCTTCCAATCCGGTGCCCCCACGGGGCCTGTCCATCTCGACGGGCCGACCTGCCCGCCCCGGGGTGCCACCGCTGACCCTGCACAGGCGCAACTATCAGCACCGGTCCCGGATCAGACACTGTCCGCGCGTCTGGCGCACTGGTTCGCGGCCGAGCAGGTGGTCGCCGATGTCGTGAGAACTCTTGAAACCCGATACGCCATGCCACTGACGGTGGGTCTTCTCCACACGCCCGTCGGCAGCGACCACGTGCCGGGCACCAACACCATCGTGCTGTCCCCGAAGTACGCCGCGCCAGAGCTTGTCGCCGTCGCGGACAAGCTGATCCTGTACCGATTGGCCACCGCATTCGAGCACCTCGGCGTGGACATATCCACCGAGGAGGCGTTTCTGAGGCACAACAACGTGCAGAAACAGCTGTGGCTGTTGGCCAACCCGCCTCAGGAGCCGCCGCCCGCGGACGTCTACCGGTTCTACCACGGCACCAACCGGTGCAATTATTACGGCGACGGCATCCAGGCCACGGGGCTGATGCCGGGCAAAGCCGGCAGCGACATCGGTTGCAAGCGCTGGGAGAAACACGACGTCGCCAGCGAGAGCAAGGACAAGGGCTGGAACACCGTCACCCTCGACTTCGACGTGGCACTGTCCTACGCCCGGCAGCACACCGAATGGGCCATGGGGAAGAAACGCGGCGAGCCAACCCTGCGCGACGTCGCCGTCGAGGGCGGGATCGTCCTCGCCTTCGACATGCCGAAAAGCGCCCTCGACGGCAACGACGCGTGGCGCCACGACCACAGCGGCGACCCAAACAACTTTCAGACCAAGGAAGAGATACCGGCGAAGAGAATCCGGGTGGTGGAGGAGTTGGGTATCCCAGGGCCGTTGACGGCCGTCGCGCCACCGCCGAAATCCACCCCGGCCCCGAGCACCCCGGCCCCGAGCACCGGGCGACGCCGATACCCAGGAGCGCCATCCGGGAGTTGACCCCGAGCACCGTGCCGACTCGCAACGTATCGACGGCCAGTGGAAGGACTGGTCAGCCCTTAACGGAGGGCCGACGCGCTAACGGATGGTGAAGGTCAGCGGGTTCGAGATGCCGAGGCCGCCGTGGGAATCGAGGACCCGCACGGTGAAGGTGGACGACGTGCCGGCCGACAGGGCGGTCTGGAACTGGTAGCGCTGTCCGCTGTTGGTCGGCGTCACGGCCAGCCGGGTTGCGCCGAGGTAGAGCTCCACCCGGCTGACGAGGTCCCCGGGATCGGTGTCGGCGACGTCGGCGACCAGCGTGACGGTCGTCGGCTCGAGGAAGTAGGTCTGCCCGCCGGGGGTGCTCAACGCCACCGCCGGCGGGTGGTTGCTGCCGGTGGACGCCGGCGTCACCACCGTGACCAGCAACGGCGGCGCAGCGCCAGACAGCGACTGGTCGGTGCCGGCCGAGACGTACAGCACGAAGGTGGTGCTGGTGCCGGGCTCCCCGATCGGTGGGGTCCACAGCGCCTCGTACCGGTCACCGGTCGTCCTCACCCCCCGGGCCGCCGTGACGCCGTCCACCCGGAACGACACCGACGTGATGCTGTGTCCGCCTCCCACGGTCGCGGTCGCCGCCAGCGGGACGGTTCCCGGCGTGGTGTACACCGCGCCGGCGCTCGGGCTGAGCCAGGTGACGATCGCCGGCCAGTCAGCGACCGGCGGTGTGGTCGTCCGGGTCGGCGTCACGCTGGGCAGGACGCCGCCGGTGCACGCGACGCCGTTGAGCGTGAACGACGCCGGTACGGGGTTGCTGCCCGACCAGGCGCCAACGAAACCAATGTTCGCGGAGCCATTGGTGCCAAGGGTCGCGTTCCAGCCCAGACTGGTCGCGCTGACCTGCTGGCCCGCCTGGGCCCAGGTGGCGCTCCAGGTTTGCGTGAGCCGCTGGTCGACTGCAGGGAACGCGAACCGCAGCGTCCACCCGTTGACTGGGTCACCCAAGTTGGTGACCGCGATGTCGGCGTGGAAGCCACCGGTCCACTGGCTGGTGACGACGTAGTTCACCCGACACCCGGCCACCGCGTACGCCGCACTGGCGTGTGAGATCGCGGCCATCATCGCGACCATGGCAACAGCGATGGCGGCCACAGCAGTCAGCGACTTCCGCATGGCACACCTCGCCGTAGATAGTTAGGTGTCTATGGGTATGTCGACTGTCCTGCTGTTCCGCCTCCCTGTCAAGGCGCGCCCGGCAGTCCTGCCGCCGGCAGGACAACGGACAGCCCGCCCATGGCTGTTCGGTAGCGGCCACAGCGCCGAGCAGGCAGAAGAGTGGATAGCGCAGCTTCCCGCCTGGACCGCGACTGACCGCCAGTTCCTGGACGACTTCGCGCCAAAGAACGCAACGAAGTGGGCGGCCAAGTCCCGGCAGAAAACCGAGCGCCGGGTACGCGAGCTCGCAATGTGGACCGGCGAGTGGGCAGTGCCAGGTCAGGGTGCCGCCCGTGGGATCGGTGTCTCGAATGGCGGAACCGCCGCCGGCTCCACCGAGCTCACCCGCAACGTTCGGCATCGATCCACAGCGCACCTACAGGCACGGTGCTCGGCGGCACGACACTGTTGGCGTTGGCAACCACGGCGTGGCCCGTGCGATGGCTGCTCAGCGCACCTCCGATCGACAACATTGGCGTGAAGGACAAGTCGAACACCGGCGGCCGTGCCGCCTTCGTGCGCATCGCGGAGGCGGCACGGTCGCCTGGCGTCTCAGCTACGGGTGGACCCGGCGTCCTTGGGCGGCACCAGGATCATCCGGCGACGCCAGGCAGCGAGGATCAACACGCCTCCGGCCGCCAACGCCGCCATGCCGATCCCGCCGACCAACCCGACCTGCGGTCCGGTGACCGGCAACCCGCCGTCACCGCCACCGCCACCACCACCGCCCTTCGCTGCCAGCACCACGGCGAACCCGTCCCGATTGTCACCGGGGTCCACGTCGGCCACCCGTACGGCGACGGCGTTCGCGGGCAGGTTGGTTCGTGCAGGCGTGGAGGGGCTGGTCGTCGTCTGCTCGGCGAGGCCCTCCACCCGCACGGTGCCGCCCCGCAACGTCGCCGGCGCGCTGGCGGATGACGCAGTCGTCACCAGGTTGTACAGCTCGACCGCCGAGTAGATCGTGTCGTTCGGGTCGATGTCCTCGGCGGCCGGAACGAGTGTGAGGCGCTGGTAGGTGCAGACGGCCGATCGCCCGGCGTCGGCGAGCACACACTGTTCCGGCTTCCTGGTGAAGGTCACACCCTTGGGCAGACGCAATGTGACCCGCACACCGCTGACCGTTCTCCGACCCTGGTTGGCGACGGTGTGCCACACAGCGCCCGTCTCACCCGGGTGCAGCGTCCCGGTGGGCGTCGGCATGCCGTCGGCACCGATCCGCACGGACTGCTGCACGTCTCGAGCGACCAACGAGAGGTCCGCCTTGGGCTCGTCGACCAGCGTCAGCGGGAACGATTTGGTGTTGTCGGCCGGATTCGCGTCCTCGTCCGGCCGGATGCTGACCGACGCTTCGAACCTGCCCTCGTAAGGCGCCGTCCCGTAGACGAGCGCGTCGATGGGAACGTCGACGGTTTCGCCCGGCCCCGGAATCAACTCCGGCGACAGTCGGCAGTAGAACCCGCCGAAATCACCGTCGCACTCCCCCACACCACCCCCGGAATGCCACAGCAGAGAGACCGGTATGGGGTCAGGGCCCTGCGGTGGCTGACGGACATCGACGACGACCTCGCTCGGGGTCTCGTCCCCCAGGTTGCTGATCTTCAGATAGACAACCTTCCTCTCGACCCCCAGCGCGATCCGTGTCCCCGACGCGTCGACCGCGAGGTCTGGACCTTTCTTCGCCGCCTCGGCGGGGGCGGCAAGGACAGCCAACCCGGCGAGGAGGAACAGCGCGGCGGCAACAGTTCGCAACAGCCGCCGACGACCAGAGCTCATGGCAGCACCCTCTCGGTAAGCGCGGACAGTGTGGTTGAAAACACTATCGGCAATCGTCCCCCGACCACTGCGACCTCTATTGGAGGCCACACCGCACCGGGCGCTGCGGGCGCCTCGGCTTGCCTCATGGCGCACGACGACCACGGCTCTTGGGCATGTAGCCCTGACCGACGAAGGGATCGGCCGCCCGGCTCGCCGCCGGTGATCTCTTCACCGGCCGCCTGCGGGACGCCGTCGCGCTGTCGCCGAACGGCGGCTTGGCCACCGGCGCGTGCCCCACCGCACCGCGCACGGCGATGGAAGCGGCACCGCCCACCGCAGCCCGTCATCTGGCGACGGCCGGGACAGACCAGGGGCGCAGGGACCTTCGAAGGTCCCTGCGCCCCATCGTGCGCGGTCTACCCGATCAGCTGTAGACCTCGAACTCGAACAGCGAGTAGCCCCAGGCTGTGGCGCGGGTCGTGCCGTTGATCCGCACAAATCGGCCGGTGGCGGCCAGCGCGGTGTTGTCGTCCACCCCACCGTCGCCACCGGCGATCGTCCGGGCTGTGGTCCAGGTTGTCCCGTTGGCCGACGTCTGGATCTGGTAACCCGAGCCGTACGCCCCCTCCCAGGTCAACTTGACCCGATTGATGGGGTACGACTGACCGAGATCCACCTGGATCCACTGCGGGTCGGCGAAGGCACTCGCCCACCTGCTGGTCAGCGAACCGTCGACCGCGGCGGAGGCCGGGTAGGCGACCGCCTCGGTGCTCGACGCGGTCGCCGGCTTGTTCAACGCCAGGTTGCCCGAGGGCGGCTGTACGACGCCGCCCCCGTAGACCTCGAATTCGAACAGGGAGTATCCCCAGGCCGTGCCGCGGGCCGTACCGTTGATCCGCACGTAACGACCCGTGGCGGCCAGCGCGGTGTTGTCGTCCACCCCACCGTCGCCACCGGTGACTGTCCGGACCGTGGTCCATGTCGTTCCGTTGGCCGACGTCTGGATCTGGTACCCCGAGCCGTATGCCGCTTCCCAGGTCAGCTTGACCCGGTCGATGGAGGTCGACTGGCCGAGGTCCACCTGGATCCACTGCGGATCGCTGAAGGTGCTCGCCCACCTGGTGGTCAGCGAACCGTCGACCGCAGCCGAGGCCGGGAAGGTGCCGGACTCCGTGCTCGACGCCGTCACCGGCTTGTTCAACGCCAGGTTCCCCGACGGCGGTTGCGTGGTGCCGGAGGTGAACGTGAAATCGTCGATGTCGAACAGCGATCCCGCGCCGCCGGTGAACACCAGGTACAGCTGGTGCGTTCCGGCCGGTGGGCTGATCGTCCCGGTGACGTCGGCCCACGTCTCCCAGCCACCGGTCGGGGCGACCTGCACCGTGCCGGCCACCGGGCCGGTCGGTGAGTCGACCCGCACGGTCAGCGTGCCACCGACGCCGGCCGAGGCGACCCGCGCCTTGATACCGGTGACGCCGGCCAGGTTGTACGGCGTGAAGGAAATCCAGTCGCCGTTCTCGATGTACCCGATGGCGTTGCCGCCGTGGGCGCTGGGCTTGGCGGCGAGCTGGACGCCGTTCATGGTGCCGAAGTGCTCGGCCTGCCGGGTCCGCGGTTGCAGCACGTGCTGGTCCTGGACCGCGACCCCGTTGACCGGGGTGTACACCGCGGCGAGCACCCCGAAGATGTTCGCGGACGCGTCGTGCTCACCGTCCACCGTGGTCTGGATCGACCCGGTGCAGCCGTTCTTGCTGGTGATCGGGTGACCATGACTGTCGTGGCCGAGGATGTAGTTGAGCTGGACCCTGTTGCAGTCGATGGTGCCGGCGTTCGGATCCGTGACCCTCACCTCGTAGGGCACCAGGTCGCCGAACTGGAACACCGATCCGTCGGCCGGTGTGATCAATTCGATGGATGGTCGGCCGACCCCGATGACGGTACTGGCCGTCGAGGTTCTGCCGCCGGGGTCCCGTACCGTCAGCGTCGCGGTGTACTCGCCGTTAGCCGGGTAGGTGAACGTCGGGTTGGCCGCCGTGGAGTCGGTGCTGCCGTTACTGGTGAAGTCCCAGGCGTACGTGATCGGGTCGCCGTCCGGATCGTTGCTGCCCGCCGAGCTGAACTGCACGGCCAGCGGCGCCGCGCCGGAGGACGGGGTGGCGCTGATCTGCGCGATCGGTGCCCGGTTGCCGCCGGTGTTGTACTCGATCCGGTAGAGGGCCGAGTTGGCGTCGCCGCCGAACCAGGTGGTGCCGTAGTCGAGCACGTAGAGGGCGCCGTCAGGCCCGAACTCCAAGTCCATGATCGCGGTTCCGGACCACGGGATCGGCTCGATCGCGCCGGCCGTGCCGTTGGCGTTCAAGGTGACCGCCTTGATCCAGCGACTGGTGAACTCTCCGAGGAAGACCTTCCCGTTGTACGACGCCGGGAACTTCACGTCGGAGGCCAGCGCCGGGTTGAAGTTGTAGACCGGACCGCCCATGGGCCCGCCCCCACCCAACTCGGGCCGCCAGGGCCCCTGCCCACCGTAAGGCAGCCAGGCCGCCTGCGACGGCGGCAGCGTGGTGATGCCGGTGTTGTTCCGGGAGTTGTTCGTCGGCCCACCGGCGCAGTTGTACGGACCGGACGACGGCCCGCTGGGGAACGTGAACTCCTGGTAGGGGGTGTTGTAGTTGGAGCAGTACGGCCAGCCGTAGAAGCCCGGCTGGGTGATCCGCTCGAACGAGACGGTGCCCGCCGGCCCGCGCTGCGGGTCGGCAGAGCCGGCGTCGGGGCCGTAGTCACCGAGGTAGACGACCCCGGTCGCCTTGTCCACGCTCATCCGGAACGGGTTGCGGAAGCCCATGGCGTACACCTCGGGCCTGGTGTTCGCCGTGCCCGGGGCGAACATGTTGCCGGCCGGGATGGTGTAGCCGCCCGTCGCACCCGGCTTGATCCGCAGCACCTTGCCGCGCAGGTCGTTGCTGTTGGCCGAGGTGCGCTGCGCGTCGTAGGCGGGGTTGCGGTCGGCCCGCTCGTCGATCGGTGCGGACCCGGCCGAGTCGAACGGGTTGGTGTCGTCACCGGTGGACAGGTACAGGTTGCCGGCGGCGTCGAAGTCGATGTCACCGCCGACGTGGCAGCACAGCCCGCGGCTGGTCGGCACGTCGAGGATCGTCACCAGCGAGGCCGGGTCGATCGTGTTGTCGTCCCGCACGGTGAACCGGGCCAGCTTGTTGGAGCCGTTGAACGGGGCGAACTGCGCCGCCGTGCCGGTGGACGGAGCGTCACCGCCCGGCGTGCTGAGCGGCGGCGCGTAGTAGACGTACACCCAGCGGTTGCTGGCGAAGTTCGGGTCGGCCTTGATGCTCTGCAGACCCTCCTCGTCGTGGCTGTAGACCGGCAGCGTCAGGGCGCCCTTGGTGTTGCCGTTGACGTCGGTGTAACGGATGACGCCGTTCCGCGAGGTGTGCAGCACACCCCGGTTGGGCAACACGGTGAGGCCCATTGGTTCACCGGTCTCCGCCACGCCCTTGGCCAGGTTCACCTGGTTGAACGTGCCGACGGGGGCCTGTACCGAGCAGTTGCCGACGTTCTGCGCGGCGTACCTGATTCCGCCGAGCAGGTGGGTGCGGAAGTTGGCCTCGGTGTAGCTCTCCTGGGTATGGCCGAGGCCGGTGTACCAGGAGCGGCCGCCGTCGTAGGGTCGGCACCACGAGATCGGGTGGTCGCCGTTCATGGTGCCGCCGGTGTACGTGGCCTCGTTGAGATTCGCGAGGACGTGCACCTGCGAGCGGGGGTTGGTGCGGTAGTTGTACCACTCGTCGGTGCGGTTCCAGTTCACCGGGATGCCCGCGTTTGAAGGGTGGGCGGTGTCCTCGATGCGGACGGTCGCCGGCTGGATCGCGGGGTGGCTGGAGAAGTAGGCGCCGACGAGGTTGCCGTACCAGGGCCAGTCGTATTCGGTGTCGGAGGCGGCGTGCACTCCGACATAGCCGCCGCCGGCGCGGATGTAGCGCTCGAACGCGGCCTGCTGGGTCGGGTTGAGCACGTCGGCGGTCGTGGACAGCCAAATGACCGCTCTGAACCTGGCCAGGTTCGTGTCGGTGAACTGGGCGGCGTCCTCGGTCGCCTCGACCGTGAAGTTGCCCTGCGTGCCCAGTTGCTGGATCGCAGCGATCCCAGCGGGGATCGCGTCATGCCGGAACCCCGCAGTCTTGCTGAAGACCAGCACCGAGAAGTCGGCCGCGAATGCCGGGGCGACGTTGACGCCCATCCCGGCCAGCACAAGAGCGACGATGAGCAGCATTCTGCGAATCATGATCGGTTGGTTACCTCTCGTGAGGAAGTAGCCGAAACGTGCGCCGATCACGTCTCGAACGTGGCCGCGGTGGGCGGCCCCGCGGGTTGGTGCCGGGACGCGCACAGGGGTGTCGCGTCTGTCCCGGCGGTGAAGGGTCGTCGGCACGTCACGCCTCGGTGAAGGTCGCGCGGCGCCGTGATGGGGATGGGGGTGGGGTCGGGTGGACGTGAGCGGCTGTTGACGGTGGCTGGTCAGGGGTGCAGCGCCGCCATCTTCTTCGACCTCCATCTCGGGAGAGCGCTCTCTCATGAAGGTTTGCAAAAGTTAACAGATTCATCATCGTCCAACAATGGCTCCATCGACCGTCGTGAAATCCGACTACCGAAGTCCGCCCCGGTCGGTGAGTACGCGGCGGTGATCGACGGGACGCTCCGATGACGTCCTGGCCGGGGGGCCTGCCGATGCTCCAGCCATCACTCATCAACGACTGGCTTGGCCAACGGCCGGACTTCTCGCTCCGGATCGTCAGCGTGTGCGCGGGACAAGGGCATGACCTCATCGGCGCCCTTGCGCCGCGCTCGGACGCCACCCGGGTATGCGCGGAGCTCATCGAGTACCACCCTCGCAACGTGGCCGCCGGCCGGATGGGTATCACCGCCGCTGGGCTCAACGGGATCACCGCCACCCAAGCCGATGCCGGCGACTTCGCCGCGTACCGCAGAGCCCCCCTGCTGATCTGGTCGCTCTCGCCGGAGTAGGGGGCAACATCGGCGACGCCGACGTGCGAACAACCATCGACGCCTTGCTGCGGCTATGCGCATTCGACGCAACCACGATCTGGACCAGGACCCGCCGCGATCCCGACCGGCGTGGTAGCGGAATTCTTGAGGTGCTGCTCCACCTCGAAGCGTTCAGGTACCGCCATCTTGCGGAAGATGGCCAGTGCGCGCATCCAATATCGGTGCGCTTCGACTGGGTCCTCGGGTTCGATCTGGTGCGCAATCCCAGCCAGGGCCCGCCCCTGTTCGTATGGATGACTGATCCGGCTTGCCAGGGTGAGGGCGTCCTGGTGGGCTTCCACGGCTGCGGCAGCACGTCCTTGGGCGGCATGCTGAGGGAGAGCGCGATCTTGAATGAGCCCTTTTCATCGTGACAGGGCTGGTCACGGCGGTGGGGTGGGGGCAGGGATCGACGTAGGGCGAGGCTCCCGGCAAGACAGCAGTCGACCCAAGATCCGATGCTCCAACCGGAAGCCTCGCTGTTGTCCTACCCTGCCGCGATTCCCCTGTCCGACCGCACCCTCATGTGCCTCGCTGACCTGATCCGCAACCACCGAACGCAGGTGGAGAATCGCGCAGCGCTTGGCTGGCGGTTCAACAAGTCTGACCCGAGTACCAGGCGTTGGATACGGCGTTGGCGCCGCCGATGTCCCACGTTCCCGGGCCGATGCACCAGCTCCAGTCGTTGCGGGGCCACGTCGCGTCGACGTAGATGATCACATGGGTGTTCCCGCAGTGGTTGTACCAGGCCGTCACCGCGTCTTCGTAGTAGCCGCAAACCTGCGCGGCGAAGTCCTCGCTGCCGGGCTTGGCCTGCTCCGAAACCGCGGTGGTTTCGGGTTGGGACAGGCGGGAGCCGGCGCCCGGACTTGCCTGTGCCACGGTCCCGGACAGGGTGAGTGCGCCGAGGATCGCGGTCACTGCCGAGATCCGAAACGCCGTTCTGTACCACATCTTCACAATGGTCTCCTGTCAGCCGCCGCTGCGGCTTAGATGATGCTGCTGGCTGCATGAAGTGATCGACGTACTTCCTCGCGCTCCTTCCATCGCGAAAACACGCATCGATGTAACACGCTCAGGTGAACCTTCTTCCGTAAGCCGGAATCAGATCAACCCTGACTGAGCGACTTCCTGAGCTAAGAGTGCAGTCCACAGCCGGGTCTGTCGTTACTGGTAAGCGCACAAGTCTTTAGTCTGCGCGTACTCTTGCGCACTGCTCGCGGAACTGGCGTGGCGAAAGACCGTAGGCGCTGCGGAACGCCTGGCTGAAGTGCGCCGGGCTGGTGAACCCCCACTGGGCGGCGATCGCGTGGATCGGGCGCGCGCCTAGTTGGGGGTTGGCGAGGTCGCGTCGGCACTGCTCCAGGCGACGCTCGCGGACCCAGCCGGCGACCGTGTGCCCTTCCTCGTGGAACAGCTTGTGCAGGTATCGCAACGAGATGTGATGCGCTGCGGCAATCGCGTCCGGCGTCAGGCGTGGATCGCCCAGATTCGCTCGGACGAAGGCGTGGATCTGAGCCATCAACGCTCGCCGTCGGGTGTGGGAGGGCACCGCGCTTTGGACGTCCAGCGCGTTGGCCAGTGCCGCTGTCAACACGTCAATGGTGAGGGTGGACAGCCGGGCGGCGTCCAACGGACTGAGTTCGTCCATGTGCCGGGCAAGGTGCAGCAGGAATTGTGAAGATAACGCGCCGACGCCTTGGGCGCCAGGGATGCGAACTGCGCTCAGGCGCCGCAACTCCCAAGGGGGCAACGGCAGCAACAAGCGCGGGAAGCGCAGGAGCAGCAGCTGACTAACTGGCACATCCGGGGTGAATTCGGCCAGGTAGGGCCGGGAAGTGTCATACAGTATCAGGTCCCCCACGCCGAAATCTGTGCGCTGGCCGTCTTGCGTGATCATGCCGCCACCGCGCACAAGGCAACCCAGCTTGAACACCTCGGGATCGGCCTGCCGAATGAGCTTGGGAGTGCGGTGGACCGAGTGCGGCATCGTGGTCATTAATGTCGCCTGCACGGGACCGAACTCGCTGATTCCGACCTGAGCCCGAAATCCGGGCTCCCACTGCGAATCACAGCGTAAATCGTAGGGCACCCAGAGCTTCGAGTTTACCTCGCGCCAGAAGGCGAACCCGTCTTCAACCGGGACCTCGGTGGTGCTGACTACGTCCATGACTCACCTTCGCGCTGTCGCTGCCGGGGTCAGATCACGATAGCTTGGCGTCGATATAACGGCGTTGCGAGGTTATGGTGCCGGTCAGGCATTGAGGGCTTTTCATCGTGATGGGCCTGGTCGCGATGGGTGGCAGGCAGCGTGTGTCGACATAGGACGTGGCTCCCGGCAAGACAGCAGTCGACCAAGATCCGATGCCCCAACCGGGAGCCTCGCTGTGCTGTCTTACCCGGCGCCCAGGCTCTCGATCACCCGCATGCTCGTCGGCCCGCCCGTGGCGTATGCCTCGGCGCCGCGCGCCTGGGCAAGCTGCACGCCCACGTATCCCACAGCGCCGGCACCGCCGTGCACCAGGACCTTCTGCCCGGCGCGGACTCCGGCCCGGTCGACCAGCCCCTCCCAAGAGGTGACCGCCGCCAAGGGCAACACGGCGGCCTCCCGCATCGAGAGTGCGTTCGGCTTGCGGGCCAGCAGTCGGGCGTCCACGGCGGCGTACTCGGCCAGCGAGCCCTGCAGGTTGCCGACGCCCCCGCACAGCCCGTACACCTCGTCCCCCGGCTCGAAGTCGGTCACCTCCGCGCCGACAGCCGCCACGACGCCGGCAAGGTCCAGGCTAAGCATTCCCACTCTCCGTGATCGAGACTTCACGTGGACGCTATCCGAGCAGATCGACGGCGGGGCGGGTTCCTCGGACCGCGCCGGCGCCGCGACGGGCGCACCGCGCACGGGTCAGTCGTCTTCGGCACCGTCGAGCAGCGCGCGCCGCAGCGCCAGCCGGTGCTTGCGGCGGATCTCCGCCTCGCGGTACCGCCGCCGGTCACCGTCGGTCTCCGGTAGCAGCGGCGGCACCGTTCGAGGCTGGCCGTCGTCGTCGATCGCGACCATGACCAGGTGAGCGGTGGCCACGTCGGTGGGCGGCACCGCCCGGTCCCACCGGTCGGCGGTCACCTTGACGGCCACCTCCATCGAGCTGCGGCCGGCCCAGGTGATCCGGGCGTCGACGTGCACGACGTCGCCGACCCGCACCGCGCGCAGGAACGCGGTCTCGTCGATCGCGGCGGTGACCGCCGGCCCGTCGGAGTGGCGGGCGGCGACCACCCCGGCCACCGAGTCGATGAGGTTGAGGATCCGGCCGCCGTGGACCGTACCCATCAGGTTGGTGTGGTGCTGGTCCATGATCTGCGACAGGGTCAGGTGCGACGCCGACGGCGCTCGGCCGGCGATCGTGGTGGTGTCGTGCACAGCGGTAGTCCGTCCCTCGGGAAACCACACCGCCGGAACACGGGCACACGCTGACGAGGACACACCGGCGCACACCGCCCCGGCACGTCACCCGCTCAGCCCACCCGCGAGGCCGACGGCAGCGCACACGGTCGTGTACGCGGCGCGGGCAGGTCTTCGGACTCGCGGGCCCGACCGGCTCCACGCCGGTCCCCTACTGGCCGTCGCTTCCCAGGCCACTGGCCCAGTGCTGATGACGGCGGTCGTTCCCACTCACCGCTGCGGGGCAGCCCCGGATTCCCACCGGGTTCCCTCTTACGACGCCCGGCCAGCTCACGACCGGGCGAACCAGCGCCACCGGGAGCATAGCTGGCCAGGAGCGACGGCCCCTCAGCCCGGCCGACCACCCGGGAGGTGTTCGGCTTTAGCCATGTGAGGAAAAAGTTCGTCACCTCTTGTAAAAAGTCTCCGCCCAGTGAGGATATTCAGATGCGTCGTCACCCTCAGATTCCTGGGCGGGTGGTCTCGGGCCTCCTCGCGCTCCTCCTCGCCTCGGCGGTCGCTCTCCTCGCGTCCGCCCAGCCCGCCGCAGCTCACGGGACCCTCGCGATGTCCACACCGGCGAGCGGCGCAACCGTGCGCGAGCCGTTGACGTCGGTGCAGCTGTTCTTCACCGAGAAGGCCGCTGCCAACGCGTTCTTCACTATCACCGCGCCGGGTGGCATCCGGGTCGACAATGGCTGGTCGTACGGGGAGCCCAAGCCCTTGGACAAGCCGGTGCGCGAGTACTTCCTGGTCAACGGCCAGTTCGAGCCACGCGAGTACACGACCGGGTTCCCCGCGACGGTGGCGGTCGCGCACCTGCCGGCCAAGGGCCAGTACTCGGTGAGCTACCTGTCGGTCGCCTCGGACGGCGACCCCGTACGCGGCACCTTGACCTTCCGCTACGACGGGCCGGTGACGGCGGCGCCCCAGGGGTGGAGCCCGCCGTCGACCCAGCCGGATCCGGCGCTGTTGGCCACGGCCGAGCAACACGGGTCGTCCGGGCAGGCGTCGGCGGTGCCGACAGTCGCTGCCGAGACGGCGGTTCCACCGTCCGCGGCAGCGGCTGCGCCGAACGGATCGACTGACGAGAGCGGCCCCGGAGCGGTCGCGTGGGTCGGCCTGGCGGTGGTCGCCGTGGCGGCGGCGGCCGGATTCGTCGTCTGGCGTCGGCGGACGACCCCCACCGGCAGGCCCGCCGGCCGGGGCCGTACCGCGTCGGCGACATCCGCTCGACGCGGCGCCGGCACCCGTCCCGCGACCAGGACCGCCGGCACCAGGATCGCCAACGCCAAGGCCACCGGCGCCAAGGGCGCTGGTAGCAAGCCCGCCGTTGCCAGGACCGGCGGCGGCAGAGAGGTCGGTGGCAGGACCGTCGCAGACAGGAGCGTCGCGGCGACCGGCAGCGGTACGCAGACCTCGGACGGTAAGCGGCGACCCAACGCCGTGCCGGCCGCGCGTAAGGACACCGCCGTCGTCGTGGCCCGGACCGGCGTCGCTGTCGATCCACCTCCGACCGGTGAGGACGCGAAAGCCCTCGCCACGACGGACAGACGACCGCCCGTCGACTCCGGGGCATCGCCTGACCCGGATCTCGCCACGGCGACGCCCGGGTCCCGGCTGAGCAACACCAGCCTGGCACTGTTCGTCGGTACCCTGGTGCTGGCCCTGCTCGGCGGGTTCGGGTTGGCGCGCATCAGCGGCAACGAGGGCCCGGCCGCCAACACCGCCCGGCAACCGGCGGGCGGTCCGCCCGACTCCGGCCCGGCAGGGTCCGCGGCCGACGGACACCAACACCCGGCGGGCACCGGACCGCACACGCACCGGGGCGACGGCGTAACGGGCGAGACGCTTGCCACCGGGACGACCGTCAGCGCCGGCGGGTACACGCTGCAACCGCTGGAACGAACCCAACCCGCCGGGGTACGCGCCGACTACCGCTTCCGCATCGTCGGCACCGACCGACAGCCGGCGACCCGCTTCGCGGTCGTCCACGACAAGCCGTTGCACATGATCGTCGTGGGCCGTGACCTGAGCGGTTACCAGCACCTGCACCCGACGATGGCACCCGACGGCACCTGGAGCGTCCCCATGACGCTGGCCCGCCCCGGCGGTTACCGCGTCTACGCCGACTTCTCCGTCACCGCTGCCAACGGCACGCCGCTGCCGCTCGTGCTGGGCGTCGACCACACAGTGCCCGGCACGCACACCCCGACTGCGCTGCCGCCGGCACAGGCGCAGGCGACGGCTGGTCCGTACACGGTGTCGATGACCGGCACCGCGACGGTGGGGGTGACGGCGCCGATCCACTTCCAGGTCGCCAGCGCCGACACGGCCACGCCCGCGCAGCTGGAGCGATACCTTGCCGCGTACGGGCACCTGGTGGTGGTTCGTGAGGGTGACCTCGGCTACGTGCACGTGCACCCCGAGCCGGAGCTGGTCGACGGGACTGTGAAGTTCTGGCTGACCGCGCCGAGTTCAGGCCGGTACCGGGCCTTCTTCGACTTTCAGGTCGCCGGCAAGGTGCACACCGGGGAGTTCACGATCAACGTTCCCTGAGCCCGGAACTTTCTCCCTGCTGCGGCCGACCAACCTCCCAGCAGCAACCATCGGAGGAAGAACACATGCTCGCCACCAGCCCGAACGTTTCACGCCGCCGCTCGGCAGCGATCCTCGCCGCCGCGATCCTGACGGTGGGCGCCGCCGGGTGCGGGTCGTCCGACTCTCCGTCGACCGCGCAGGCGAGCCCGTCGGCGTCGGCCCCGGCCAACCCGGACGCTGGTGTGCTCGGCATTCGTGACCCGTGGGTGAAGGCGGCCGACAAGGGCATGACGGCGGCCTTCGGGACCCTGGTCAACGACGGCGACAGCGATGTCACGGTGACGGGCGCCACGAACCCCCTGTCACCGATGGAGCTGCACGAGATGACCATGAAGGACGGCAAGATGGTCATGCAGGCCAAGCAGGGTGGCATCGTGATCAAGGCCAGGAGCACGCACGCGCTGGAGCCGGGCGGCGACCACCTCATGCTGATGAACCTCACCAAGCCCGTCCAGGCCGGCGATGAGTTGACCTTCACGCTGACCTTCGCCGACGGCAAAACCCAGCAGTTCAGCGCCGTGGCCAAGCCGTTCACCGGCGCGCAGGAGAGCTACGCCCCCGGGCACGGTCAGCCCATGCCCGGCGTGAGCGCCACGCCGGAGATGAGCATGAGCCCGTCATCGTGACGCAGACGCCACCCGTCCGGCCGGTGAGCAGGCGCGGCCTGCTCACCGGCGGTGCCCTGGCTGCCGGAGGGGCCCTGGCCGGCGGTGCCGCCATCGCCACGACCCGAACCGGCAGCGGGCAACCACCGGCCGCCGTCGACACCACGCCGGTGGCGAGCGTCGGTGGCCTGGTCGAGCCGTTCCATGGCGCCCGGCAGGCAGGGGTGTCCACCGAACCGCAGGCGCACGCGTCGTTCGTGGCGCTCACAGTGCGGGCCGGGACCGACCGGGCCGCGCTGGGCCGGATGTTGCGGTTGCTCACCGACGACGCTGCCCGGCTCACCCAGGGCCGACCCGCGTTGGCCGACACCGAGGCCGAACTCGGGCTGCTGCCGGCACGGTTGACAGTGACCTTCGGCTTCGGGCCGGGCCTCTACCGGGCGGCCGGCGTCGACGACCGCCGGCCGGCATCGGTCACCGAACTGCCGTCGTTCCGCATCGACCGACTCCAGCCGGCCTGGTCCGGCGGTGACCTGCTGCTGCAGATCTGCGCGGACGACGCGATCTCCGTCGCCCACGCCCAGCGGGTCCTGGTCAAGGACAGCCGCCCGTTCGCGACAGTGCGGTGGGTCCAGCAGGGCTTCCGGCGCAGCCCCGGTGTCGAGCCGGGCGGCCACACCCAACGCAACCTGTTCGGTCAGCTCGACGGCACCGCCAACCCCAGACCCGGCGCGCCCATGGACACCGCGCTCTGGGTCGCGGAGGGTCCGGCGTGGCTGCGCGACAGCACCACACTGGTGCTCCGGCGGATCAGCATGAACATGGAGACCTGGGACCTGCTCGGCCGGACCGACCGCGAACTCGCCGTCGGGCGGCGGCTCGACACCGGCGCACCGCTCACCGGGACCGCCGAACACGACGAACCCGACTTCGCCGCCACCGACGCCGACGGCCTCACCGTCATCCCCGACTTCTCGCACATGACCCGCGCCCGCGTCACCGACGACCGGTTGAGGATTCTGCGCCGGCCCTACAACTACGACGGGGCGCCGACGGCGGAGGGCCACGCGGACAGCGGCTTGATCTTCGCCTCGTACCAGGCCGACATCGAAAGGCAGTTCCTGCCCATCCAGCGCCGGCTGGCCGACCGGGACCTGCTCAACGAGTGGACCACGCCGATCGGCTCCGCTGTCTTCGCCATCCCGCCCGGATGTCGTCCCGGCGGTTGGATCGGCGAGCAGGTGCTCGGATGAGCGTGCCGCCGTCCCGTCCCGCGGCCGTCCGACTCGGCGCGGCGGTGCTCGCCGTCCTCATGGCGGTGCTCATCCCGGCCAGCCCGGCCTGGGCGCACAACTCGCTCCGAACGGCCACGCCCGCTCGGGACGCGACACTGCCGAGCGCACCGACCGAGGTCACGCTCGAATTCATGCAGCGACTCGACCCCGCGTTCACCACGATCGTGCTCACCGACGCCGCCAAGCGGAAGCTTCCCACCGGCGAACCAGTGGTCACCGGTGCGAAGAGCACGATCCAGGTGACCGACCCCCTGCCGAACGGGACATACACGGTCGCCTACCGGGTCGTCTCCGTCGACGGGCACCCGGTTCAGGGGTCGTACCCGTTCACGGTGGCCGATCCCTCGTCCAGCGCCGCGCCAGTTGTCGCCGTCAGCGCGTCAGCGCCCGCCCCGCCCGCCGCCGCGGCAGCGTCCAGCGGCGGCCCGAGTGCCGGTGTCCTCACCACGGCTGCCGCGCTGGCCCTCCTCGTCCTGGTGGCGGCTGGGCTGCTGTGGCGACGGGCAGCCCGACGCTGATCCGACCCGCCCCCGTGCGGTCGGCTCGCCTCATCACCTCATCAGCAAGGTCGACACATGTCCCACACAGAACCACGGCAGTTCGTCGGCGACGATCCGAGCGGTGTCCGCACCGCCGCCACCGCCTCGCTGACCCCGACCGGTCCAGCCCCGTCCGCCGCCCGAGCCAAGGGTTCCACGGGGTCCGGCTGGTTGGTAAACGTCGTCGCCGTCGCCTCGGGGGCCATCCTGTTGGTGCTCGGACTCCGGGTCGGGGGTGCGTTCACGGCCGCGATTCCGGGTCTCCCCGACGCGGGGCCGATCACCACCCGGGCGCTACCCGTTCTCCGGCTGCTGTCCGACGGTCTGGCCACCGTCACCGTCGGCATGCTGGTGACCTCTGCGTTCCTGCTGCCGGGCGACGGACCCAGCGTCTCGCCGCACGGCTACCTGCTGCTGCGGCGGGCCGGTGTCGCCTCGCTCGGTTGGTCGGTGACGGCGCTGTCTCTGCTGGCGCTGACCGCCTCGGACCTGCTCGGCCAACCACTGACGACGCTCGGGCCCGCTACCGTCGTCAGTTTCGCCACCACCATCTCGCAGGGCCAATCGCTCATGCTGCAGGCCGGACTGGCCCTGGCAGTGGCACTGCTGGCCCGAATCGGGGTATCCCGTGGCCTCGCCGCGACCGTCGCGGTCCTGGCCCTGGTGGCGGTGCTTCCCCCGGCCTTCACCGGGCACTCCGCCGGGGCCGGCAACCACCAGATCTCCGTCAGCAGCCTGGCCCTGCACATCCTCGCCGCCGCGGTGTGGGTCGGCGCCCTCATCGCCCTGCTGGTGGTACGGCGCAGTCGGCTGCTGGCCGACGCCGCCGCTCGGTACAGTCGCCTCGCCCTGGGCTGCTTCGTCGCCGTGTCGGTCAGCGGGGCGGCCAACGCCGCGGTTCGCCTCGGCTCGGTCGACCAGCTCTGGCACTCCCGCTACGGCTGGTTGGTGCTCGGCAAGCTCGTCGCCCTGCTGATCCTCGGCGCGCTCGGCGCGATACACCGCTCCCGCACCCTGCCGGCGTTGCGTGCCGGACGGCGATGGGCGTTCGGCCGGCTGGCCGCCGGTGAGCTGATCGTGTTCGCCGCCACCGTGGGGCTGGCGGTGGCGCTCTCCCGCAGCCCCACCCCGGTCGCCGAGGCGGGCACCGACGCCGACCCGATCACCGAGCTGCTCGGCTTCCCGATGCCCGCCGCACCCACTGCGGGAAACCTGCTCGGGCAGCCGCTGCCGGACATGTTCTTCCTGACCCTCTGCGCTCTCGGCATCGCCGGGTACCTGGCCGGAGTACGCCGGATGCACATCGCCGGGCACCACTGGCCGGTCGCCCGGACGGCGAGTTGGCTGGGTGGTTTGCTCCTGTTGGCGGCGGCCACCAACCTCGGTGTCGCCCGCTACGCGTACGTGCTCCTCAGCGCGCACATGGCCCAGCACATGGTGTTGTCGATGCTGGTGCCGATCCTGCTGGTCGGCGGCGCACCGGTCACCCTCGCCCTCCGCACCCTGCGTCGACCGGCCGACCCGGGGGTACGCGGTGCCCGGGAGTGGTTGCTGATCGCGGTGCACAGCCGGCCCACGAGGCTGCTCACCCATCCGCTCGTCGCGCTGGGCGTCTACACCGCCAGCCTGTTCGGCCTGTACTTCAGCGACCTGCTCGGCGTGCTGATGCGCTCCCACCTCGGTCACCTCGCGATGCTCACCCACTTCGTGGTCGCGGGCTACCTGTTGTTCTGGGTGCTCATCGGGGTCGACCCGGGCCGTCGACGCCTCCCCCATCCCGTGCTGGTGGTCATCCACCTGGCGTCGATGATGGCGCACGGCTTCTTCGGCCTGGTCCTCATGCAGACGACCACCGTCATCGCCCCCGACTGTTACCTCGCTGTGCACCCCACCTGGGCGTCGTCGCTGCTCTCCGATCAGCAGCTCGGCGCCGGCATCGCCTGGGCGTTCGGCGAGCTGCCCGCCGTCGTCGTCATGATCGTCCTCATTCGCCAGTGGATTCGCGCCGACCAGCGTGAACAGGGCCGCCTCGACCGGGCCGCCGACCGGGCCGACGCCACGGGCGCGGAGGACGACCTCGCCCGCTACAACGCGTTTCTCGCCGCGGCCGGACGTCCTGACATCGATTCGCGCCACACGGCCCGGCCGGCCCAGCCCTGACATCGAGGACCGATCTTCGGGAACCGCCGGCGTCTTCCCCCCGACTACCAGTCAGGGCCGATGCGACACCTCACCGGGCGACCAGACCAGTACGGGAAACACCTTCGCGCTTCCCGACTCTTCCGATCGGATCACCATGTCTCTGACTGAATTGTCCGGCACCCCGCCGCCGGAGCCCGCCACGACCGCCGAGAAACCGGCCCGAGCCGCCCGGCGCACGTCGCCGTTCGGCGCGCTGCTGCTGCGGCTGCATTTCTACGCCGGCATCCTCGTCGCCCCGTTCCTGGTGGTCGCCGCACTGACCGGCCTGGCCTACACCGTCACCCCGCAACTCGACACGATCCTGTACGGCGACCAGCTGAAGGTCGCCCAGGTGGGTGACCGGCAACTGCCGCTGGCCGAGCAGATCGGGGCCGCGCGCAACGCGCACCCGGACGGCAGCATCACCACAGTGCAACCCGGCGTCGGCCACCAGACCACCACTGTGGTGTTCTCCCTGCCCCAGCTCGGCGAGAACCAGCACACCGTCTACATCAACCCGTACACCGGCGAGTCCCAGGGGCAGCTCACCACCTGGTTCGGGTCCACGCCGATCACCACCTGGCTGGACGACCTGCATCGCCACCTGCACCTGGGAACGGTGGGCGAGCACTACTCCGAGCTGGCCGCGAGTTGGCTGTGGGTGATGGCGCTCGGTGGGGTCGTCCTCTGGTGGCGGCGACGTAACGCCGCCCGAGCCGCCGCCCGGCACCTGTTAGTGCCGGACCTGTCCACGGGTAGGGGTGTCCGCCGCACCCGAGGGTGGCACGCCACCACCGGCATCTGGCTCACCGTCGGTCTCCTCTTCCTCTCCGTCACCGGCCTGACCTGGTCCCGATATGCCGGCGCGAACTTCGCCGCCGGTCTCGACGCGCTCAGTGCCCGCACTCCGGAGATCTCCACCAGTCTCACCGCCGGCCCCACCGCCCCTGTCGAGACCGGCGGCGGTCACGAGCACGGTGCCGCCGGGGCGGGCGGGGTCGTCGAGTCGGCGGCCTTCGATCGGGTCCTGGCTGTCGCTCGCGGCGCGGGCCTCTCCGGTCCGGTTGAGATCAGTCCCGCGCCGGAGCCGGGCTCCGCCTGGACCGTCACGCAGGTCGACAACACCTGGCCGGTCAAGAAGGACCGCATCGCCGTCGACCCGGCCACCGACACGGTCACCGCCCGCAGCGACTTCGCCGACTGGCCCCTGCTGGCCAAACTGAGCGGCCTCGGCATCCAGGCCCACATGGGGATCCTCTTCGGCCTGGTCAACCAGATCCTGCTCGCCGCGCTCGCCCTCGGCCTGCTCTGCGTCATCTTCTGGGGCTACCGCATGTGGTGGCAGCGCCGGCCCACCCGCGCCGACCGCCGTGCGATGGCGGGCACCCCGCCGGCGCGTGGCGGCGTACGCGGCCTGCCGCTCTGGGCGCTGCTGATCGGCGTACCGGTGACGGTGGCGATCGGCTGGACGCTGCCCCTGTTCGGGCTCACCCTGCTCGCCTTCCTCCTCGTCGACGTGGTGGTGGGTGCGGTGTCCCGACGCCGACGACCTGCCGCGGCTCCCACCTCCCCGGCACCCGCGGGGAGCTGATTCACCGTCCGGCCGTCCGTCCTCGGACGCAACCGGCGGCCGGTGGCCCAGTAGAACAACAGGGTGGGGGGAGGGGGCGGGAGCGCCCAAGACCACGAGGAGGAGTTCGACGAGGGCGGG